>CALGAS010000466.1 GCA_937959175.1 uncultured bacterium
CACTGCCACGGGCTGATCGGTTGAGCAACGCCCCGACGGTGTAGAGCTGCTGGCCGCCGGTGAAGAAGTCAACGTCGGCCGTCGAGAAGACCGTCGTCCGGTCGCCGACATGCCAGCGGAAGTCGTACTGCCAGAGCCCCATCACCTGGCCGAAGTTCTGGTCGGTGACCGGGAACAGCTCGCCGTCGATGTCGAGCACGATCCAGTCGATGATCCGCCGGTTGCCGATCGGGCCCCGCTTCGTCTGCCACCGCTGCCGGGCCGCCAGCCGGAAGGCGGTCAGGTCGTTGGCGATCTCGGTGGGAGCGGTCACCCAGCTGGCCATCCCGCGGCGGACCGCGTAGGTCCGCGGGTCGTACTTGTTGTCGGGGCCGAAGATGAAGGGCGCCTGCAGCGGCGTCACCTGGCCCGGGATGGCGCCGTAGTCCCAGTAGGGAATGTTGCGGCGATACTGGTTGATCGCGTCATCGTCGATCTGGTCGTAGAGGGGGAACTGGTCGATGTTCTGGGTCGATTCGGCGTAGGAGAACTCCGCCTCGAGGACGACCTTGTGGGCCAGGCCGTGGAGGTTCCAGAGCTGGCTCTCGATCGTGTTGTCGGCGGTCCACATCGGCAGGCTCGAGCGGATGCCGACCTGGCCGTAGGCCCGGTCGATCGGCTGGAGGGCGAGGTCATTGCCCCAGTGGCCCAACTCGCCGAGGGCGTAGGGCACGAGCTTGACCGCGCCGGCCTGGAAGGGGAGGTCGATCTCCTGGCGGGTGACGAATCGCTCACCGATCGCCTCGGCCTCGTAGGGCAGGAGCGTGAAGTACTCGAGGCCCTGGCCCGGAATCGGCGCGGCCGGCAGCGACTGGCGGACGTAGGAGACGCTCGAGTGCTCGTACCAGGAGAGGGCGTCGCGGAGCAGCGGCTGGGCCATGAAGTAGTGGTCGAGCCTAGGCCACCACTCGCTCTGGGTCAGGAAGGGGTTGACCCGCACGCTCGTCAGCAGCCGCAACTGCCGGTTCTCCATCGGCCGCCGCAGGTCGAGCCAGGTCCGCTGCTCGTAGCCCTCTTCCCACTCGGCCTCGTAGTATTCCTCGAGGAAGTTGTAGTCGCTGATCCAGCCGGCCGTGCCCCGCAGCTGCCAGCCGCCGAACAGGCTGTCGGTCGTGCCGCCGAGGTTCTGCCGGTGACGCCAGAAGGAACGGCCCCGGAAGGTCCGCTCGGGGAAGCCCTCGTAGATGAAGTCGCGGCGGAAGAGGCCGAGGTTGTCGCGGCCGACGTCGCCGATGAACCAGGCGTCGAGGTCGCCGCTGGCCGGCTGCTGGAGCCCGAGGAACGAGGGCCGGTTGTAGAGCAGGGCCGTGCCGCCGCCGGGGCCGCGGAGGCTGAGGTAGTCGACGTTCAGGTCCCAGTCGACCCCGTCCGGGGGCTGTCGCCAGCCGAGCACCTGAAAGAGGTCCCAGCCGCTGAGCACCTGGGTGCCGAAGATCTGGTCGTTCTTGACCTGCAAGTCGTTGATGTAGAAGGTCGGCTTGCGGGCGTTGGAGGAGAGCACCGGCCACCAGAGGATCGGCAGGCCGCCGAGAGTGACGGTGTTGCCCCGGCTGGTGATCCACTGGCGATGCTCGACGACCGGCTCCCCCGTCTCAGGCTCGATCAGGGGCTGGCCGAACGGGCCGGCCAGCGGGATCTGCTCGTCGGTGAACTCGAGCTGCCGGGAGCGGAACTCCCAGGTCGGCACGCCCAGCCGGCTGGAGGTCATCCCGGTCCGCTGGGCGACGAACCGGCTGCGATCGACCTGTCGGAGCACGTCAGCCCGCAGCCGGACGGCGCCCGAGTAGTTGTCGACCGGGGTCAGCACGGTCGCCCCGGTGATCACGCCGGCCGAGCGGGGCACGTCGTAGAACATGTTGGCCGCCTCGACCACCCGCTGGCCCTGCCGGAAGACGACGTTGCCCTCCATGTAGAGCTCCAGCGGCACATCCGGAGCCTGGGCGGCCGAGCCGTCGAGCTCGGGCTGGGCCGAGCCGCGGGTCCAGATCACCAGCCGGTCGGCGGCGATGTCGAGCGGGCCGGCCGGATCGACGCCGTCGATGACGAGGTTGACCCCCGAGGTGATCACGGCGATCCACTCGTTGCCCGACGGGCTGGGGAACCATTTGACGTTCAGCGGCACGCTCGACCGCGGGAAGGCCCGCAGCCGACGGGCGGTAGCGGCGGTGTTGACCTGCGGAATGGCCGCCCCGCCGAACTCGGCGAACTGGGCCTGCTGGATCGGGGCATCCTCCTCGGCTGTCGCAGCCGCGGCGTCTCCCGAGGCAGGTTCCTCGTAGAGCGGCGGTGTGCCGGCCGAGGGCACGACGCTGGCGAAGTCGAGCGTCGGATCGCGGAGATACCAGAAGCGGCCAGTCCAGCGCGGCCCGCGAACGGTGCCGGCGGCGTCCTCGCCTCCTTCACCGCGGGTTCGTACCTGCACGTTGCCCGCCATCCGGACGAGCATGCTGCGGACCGGCGGCGGCGAAAAGGCGTCGCCATCGGTCGTCTGCTCGATCCAGGCCACCGCCTCGTGGGCCGTCGCCTCGGTGTCGCCCTGCACGATCCTGACTCCACCGGTGAGATGCCAGACGTCGTAGCCCCCCTCGGTCCAGCGGGCGGCCTGCGTCGCCTTGATGCTCACCTGCTCGGCGGGATCGGCCGCCGGCACCTCGATTCGACCTGCCTCGGCGATCGCGGCGGCCAGGCCACGGGCAGGAAGTTCAGCCAGGGCGCCGGCGCTTGCCTCCGGCGGAAGCACGCCATCGGAATCGGCGGCCCGCGCAGATCCCAGGCCGAGCATCGCCACGATCAGCGCGACGACAGCACCGCATTCCGCGACAACGCCGCGGAAAGAGCCTGAGACGATGTGTGGAGAGCGGGAGCGCACGCGGTTCGTCGCGGTTCGCGGAACCTTTCGGGGGCGTCGGTCTTTGTGAAAAACCGCGGGACTATAGGAG
>CALGAS010000467.1 GCA_937959175.1 uncultured bacterium
ACCCTGAACACGGCCGGCCCCTCGATGATCGCCGTGGCGCCGATCGGAAAGGTGAGTTCCACGAGGCCCCCGGAGAGCACGAAGGTGTCGTTGCGAACGGCCTCCGACTGCCGCGCGGGCGTCTCCCGCCCGAGAAAACTCGCCCGGGCCAGACTCGTAAACCGCACGGGCTCCGCCCGCGGCCCCCCCGGCGTCATGAAGAACATGGTCGCGAGGAAGACCAGCGCGAGCGCCGCGAGCAGGCCCCCGCCAAGGATCGCCGCCGGCCCGGGCCATGACCCGAGCCACCGCTGCCGCTCCGGCCGGCCGGCGGATGCCGCTCCGGCGGTCAGCCGCTCCATGACGCGGCGGGTGAGCGTTTCGCCGTCGGCCGGCAGCCTGCCCATCACGTCGGCGACGAAGGCCTCGGCTGGAGCGGCCGACAAGACCCCGCGATCGGCCGCGAGCAGGCCCAGTCGGCGGTGCACCTGATAGAGATCGGCAGCCTGGCCCACGAGCCGCTCGTCAGCGGCGAGCAGGGCGTCGAGTTCGGCCATCCCGGCGGCGTCGAGTCCTTCCTCGAGGTAGTCGGTCCAGAGGACTTCGAAGCGGTCCTCGGCGGGCGGCGGGTCGTGTGGCATGGGATTCATGTGGGGTCAGGCACCCTGGTTCACGGCTGGTTCATGGTTCGGCGGTGGCGAGCTTGCCCTCGATACACTCCTGAAGCTGCCGCCGCAGCAGCCAGAGCTGCTTCTTGACGGCCATCACCGAGCGGCCGCTTCTCTCGGCCATCTCGGCCAGCGGAATCGCCTCGTCGTACCGCCAGGTGAGAAACCGCCGGCGGCGGTCGTCGACCGCCTCGAGGCATTCCCGCAGGAATCCGAGTTGCGTGTCATCGGCCGCCGGCTCGTCGCTGCGGCGGTCGAGTTCACGGGCCAGGAGGTCGGGGGCGTAGCGGGAGCGGTAATCGGCGATCCGCCGCAGCCGGGTGGTCTCCGTCTTCAGCTGGTAGCGGGCGATCGTGAACAGCCAGGCGGCGAAGTTGGTGCCGGGGGCGTAGTCGTCGAGCCGGGAATAGGCGGCGATGAACGTCGTCTGGGCGACCTCGTCGACATCGACCCCGGGCGGGGCGTGGGCGGCGAGCCAGGCCCGCAGCGGCCGTTCAAACCGGCGAACCACGGCGGTGAAAGCCTGCACGTCGCCTCCGCAGACCTGCCGGATGGCGGCCTCGAGCGGAGCATCGTCGGCAGCGGGCGGGATCGGGTTCATCGCAAGGGGATGGCAGCAGGGGGGGCCACGTTACCAGAAGCCCTGTTTTCTCGGGCCACATCGACCAGGGTAACTTCGCGGTGGCCGGTGCCATTCCCCAAGACTGGATTTAGGCATTCCGGCCACTCTAGCTGGGCGGAAACCAATCGGTTACGAACCTCCGTGCGAGAAGGCTTTGATGAAAATCAATGTCGACATGGCCGGCGAACGCTCTTCGCGGCGGCGAGCATCCCCGGTCGTTGGCTGTCCAGGTTTTCGGCGGGCCAGTGCGATCCATCGGCGGGCGGCTTTACGGGCAGGCCTCTTTGGCGGCCTGGGCCTGTCGCTGGCCGACTACCTACGGCTTGAGGCTCGTGGCGAGTCCTCGATCACCGGCGGCGCTGCTGGCGTGAAGGGGCTGCCGCAGCGGATCCAGAGCGTGATCCAGATCAACCTGCCCGGTGGCTTCCCGCACCACGAGTCGTTCGACCCCAAGCCCGAGGCGCCAGTCGAATACCGCGGCTCGTTCGGCGTGGTGAAGACCAGCAATGGGGACGTGTTCAGCGACAACCTCCCGAAGATCGCCGGCATCGCCGACAAGATCACGGTCGTGCGGAGCGTCGTCGGAAAAATCCCCGACCACAACCTGGCGATGTACCACCTGTTCACGGGCTACACGCCGACGCCGGTGATCGACTACCCGCAGATGGGCTCGATCGTGGCCCACGAACTGGGTGACCGCGGTGAGCTGCCCTGCTACGTTGCCATCCCCGGCAAGAACAGCTTCAGCGGGGGCACCGGCTTCCTGCCGAGCACCTTCGGGCCGTTCGAGACCGGCGGCGATCCGGGGGCCGAGAAGAAGGCGTTCAAAGTTCGCGACTTCTCGCTTCCGGGGGGCCTCACGCTCGACCGGGCGAACCGCCGGCGAACGGTTCGCGAGGCCATCGAGAAGCGGATCCGGAGTCTGGAAGCGTCCCCGGACGTGCTCGACACGATGGACGAGTTCCACGCCAAGGCCTACTCGCTTCTGACGTCGAGCGCGGCGCAGAATGCGTTCTCGTTCGCTGGAGAGTCGGAGGAAACCTTCGATCTCTACGGCAGCAGGGTGATCCGCGAGACGAAGGGCCCGAGCGGCAGTTCCCAGCCCGACACCCTCGCCTGGCGGCTGATCTTGGCACGGCGGCTGGTGGAAGCGGGCGTCAGGTTCGTGACGCTCGATTACGGCTTCTGGGACTGCCATGGCGACGTGAGAGGGACGTGCCTGGGTCAGATGCGGCCGCTCGACTACGCCCTGACAGGGCTCGTCACCGATCTCGAACGACGTGGCCTGCTCGAGACCACGCTGGTCTGGGTGACGACCGAGTTTGGTCGCACGCCGAAGATGAACCGCGACAGCGGCCGCGACCACTGGGCCCGGTGCTATTCGATGATGCTCGCCGGCGGCGGCTTCAAGCCCGGGCTCATCCACGGCGCGAGCGACTCGACCGGCGGCGAGCCCGACCGCGATGCCGTGACACTGGAAAACCTCATCGCCACGATCTACCACCAGATGGGCATCGATCCGAACAAGGAACTCGTGGCCTTCGGCACGCGGCCGATCGAGATCATTCGCGACGCCGAGATCGTCACGGAACTCCTCGGGTAGCAAAGAGCCTCGCAGCGGAAAAGGATCATCGATGCAAGGGCGGCGACTGCGGACGAGCGTTTCGCTGGCGCTCGGTGCATCGATTGCCTGCCAGGCGGGCTTCGTCT
>CALGAS010000468.1 GCA_937959175.1 uncultured bacterium
GGAGCACACTGCATGGGTCTCAACGAGCGGGGCTACACACTCGCCGAGGAACTGATCGAACAGGCCGGCCCGCTCGGAGCCCGCCTCACCGTCTGCGGAGGGGCTCGGCTGCTCGACTGCGGCGTGGTTGCCGCCGGATGCGACGAGCTCGGCCTGGGGATGGCCCGGGTCGCCCTGGGCGGCGCGGGCGAGGTCATTCTCGAAGCCGCCGATGCGGCAAGCGGCGACGCAGCCTGGCCCGGCTGCCCCTGGCCGACGGTGACCGTCCGCAGCGCGGAGGTCGTCGCGGCCTGTCTGGGCTCGCAGTACGCCGGCTGGAAGGTCACCACAGCGGGTTTCTCGGCCATGGCCAGCGGACCGATGCGGGCCGCGATCGGCAAGGAGGACTGTTACGAAAAGATCTGCAGCCGAGAGCGGCCGGCGGTGGCGGTCGGCCTGCTGGAGACGGCGACCCTGCCCCCCGGCGAGGTCTGCCACGACCTGGCCGCGGAGGCCGGCGTCGCCGTTGAATCGCTGATCCTGCTGGTCGCCCGCACCGCCTCCCGCGCCGGCAGCCTGCAGGTGGTGGCCAGGTCTCTGGAAACCGCCGTCCACAAACTCAACGATCTGGGCTTCGATCTTTCTCGCATTCGCCACGGCGTCGGCAGAGCCCCGCTGCCCCCCGTCGCGGGCGACGACCTCACGGCGATCGGCCTCACCAACGACGCGGTGCTCTACGGAGGTCGCGTCGAGATCGAGGTGACCGGCGACGACGAGAGCCTGGCCACGCTCGGCCCCCAGGCGGTGAGCCGCGCCTCACCAGCATTCGGCGCGGCCTTCCGCGACATCTTCGAAGCCGCCGGCGGTGATTTCTATGCGATCGATCCGGCCCTCTTCGCACCGGCACGGCTTGAACTGGTCAACGCCGATACCGGCAGCCGCCACGTCTTCGGCGACGTCGAGCCGGCGATCGTCGCTGCCTCGTTTGCCACGGCGACGGCTCCCGCCCGATCATGAGCAGCCGCGTCTGCCTCGTCGGCGGCGTCGGCGGCTGGCATGCCCGCCGCCTCGCCGCGGTTCTGGCCGACCGCGGGCTGGCCACCGAATCAGTCGCCTGGGATGACCTCGCCGCCACGGTCGAGGCTGGCCGCGTGGCTGTCCGCCCTGAAGCCCTGGCCCGGGCCGATCTGGTCGTGGCCCGCAGCATGCCTGGCTCGGCGTCGCAGCAGGCCCGCCTGGAGGAGGTGATCTTTCGGATGGACGTGCTCGGCCAGATGGCGGCCTCCGGGACGCCTGTCATCAACCCGCCCCGCAGCCTGGAGGTGGCGATCGACAAATATCTGACCCTGGCCCGGCTGGCGACGGCCGGCCTGCCCGTCCCGCGAACGCGGGTCGCCCAGACGGCGGCCGCGGCCGAGCAGTTTCAGAACGAACTCGGCGGCGGGTGCGTGCTCAAGCCGCTGTTTGGCTCAGGCGGCAAGGGACTGGTTCGACTCGAACCTGGCCAGTCGCTCCCGGCGGGACAGATCGCAGGCGGCGTGATCTACCTCCAGGAGTTCGTCTCGCATCCCGGCTGGGACGCCCGCGTCTTGATGGTCGGCGAGCGGCTGTTTGCCATCCGGCGGCGGGCGGCGGGCGGCGAGTGGCGAACAAACCTCGCCCTGGGCGGGCAGGCCGAGCCGTTCGAACTGCCGGCCGGATGGGAAGACCTGGCCCGCCGGGTCGCCGCCGCGGTCGGCGGCTCCCTGGTGGGCGTCGACCTGCTGCCGGGCGAAGACGGTCGCGTGTTCGTCCTCGAGGCCAACGCCGTGCCGGCCTGGCGAGGTCTTGAGGCCACCCTGGGCGAGCAGGTCAGTGAAGCGATCGCCGACCACCTCGCCAGCCAGGTTGGCCGCTGAGACCGGGCGGTGGCGGTCGGCCGATCGCGCGGCCGGCAGCCTGTGAAGATGGGTAAGCCTTCCGGCTTGAGCCCTGTTTTGCCCGACGTTGCGAATCGGACAATTGGGAAATGCGAAACAAGGCCACTGCCTGATTTCTAGGCAGAGACGAGGCTGCCTCGCCTTCGAGCACCGCTGCCTAGATGCGAGCCAAGGCGATTTCTCGGAGCGCAAGTCGTTGCTGTGCAAGCACTTCATGCTGTCGCTTGACCTGCCGGAAAGGGTTTGTCGTCCGGCAAAGGCCAAGAGGCCGTTCCGTCGGGATGTCGCTCCGAATCGCCTTCCCCAGATCCCAGGCTCACATAGGAAAAGGAATCCCCATGGCCACAAAGACTGCCGCCCCGATCGCTTCCGACAAGCATGCCGCCACGGCGGTCCTCCAGGTGGCCGAGCGGCTCTATGCGATGGATCCCGAGTGGGTCGTCTTCTTTCGGGAGGTTCTGGGCGTCGACGGGATCGTGCGGCGAACCTTCAGCGAGCCGGAGGCCCTGATCCGCTTCGAGTGCTCGCCGCAATATGCCCGTATCCGGGAGATGCTCGACAGCCTGCGGGCCCGGCAGCAAGATCGGCCGGCCGCCAGGGAGAGCCAGCGGGTGGTCACGGTCCGGATGCCACGATCCCTCCACGAGACCCTCAAGAACGAGGCCGGGCTGCTCCGCGTGAGCGTCAATACGCTCTGCATTTCCAAGTTGATGAAACTGCTCGACGAGCAGGGCCAGCGGGACCTGACCGGAGGCGACGCCGACGTCGTCCGCGGCCAGAACGCCGCCGGGCGGCCAGCCGACAGTGAGGCTGGAGCGGATCTGTAAGCCGGGTTCTGTCTCCGCCTGGCCCTCGAGGAGCCGGACGGATCGCGACCATTTCTCTACGACCGCGGTTGCCCGCGGCCTCCAGCAGCCTACCCGAAAGGAGTACCGGGGCGGGCCGCCCCGGGCCGCTCGTTGCCGAACGGACACCTTCCTGCTTGGCCTTGCTCCGGGTGGGGTTTGCCGAGCCAGGCCGGTCACCCGGCCTGCTGGTGAGCTCTTACCTCACCGTTTCACCCTTACCGCCGGGCGAACCCGACGGCGGTTTCCTTTCTGCTGCACTTTCCCTGACCTCACGGCCGGTGGGCGTTACCCACCACCCTGCCCTGCGGAGCCCGGACTTTCCTCCCGCCGCGTTGCCACGGCCAGCGATCGCCCGATCCGCTCCAGCTCACTGTCTGCACTATTCTAGACCGTCTCGCCGAGTGCTTCTCGAGATCGCCTCGGGACGCACTGCCGCTGAACCGCTTGAACGCCCGGCGGCTGCTGCGTAGCCTGCATGAGGGGTTTTCGAACTGCGGAACCCCGGTGAATGATTACGAAGAGCGGCGAATGTTTATGCCGCGTCGATCATTCCGGCGGCGGGTTCGCCACGGGGCACCCCGGGCCGGAAACACGATGGATCAGGGCTGGCAGTCCTCAGCCAGGCAACGAGATGTACGGCGAACTCCTCCCCCTCGGCGGCGGCGACCCGATCCCGCTCCTCAAGCCCAAGCTCCTCGTGGGGCGGCGGGAGGGTGCCGATATCGTGCTCCGATTTCCCAACGTCTCGGGCCACCACTGCGAACTGTCCCTCCAGGACGGCTACTGGACGATCAAGGATCTCCGCAGCAGCAACGGCACAAAGGTCAACGGGGTCCGCGTGACCGAACAGCGGCTCGAGCCAGGTGACAAGCTGCGGATCGCCAAGCATGAGTACGAGATCGTCTTCGACCCGGCCCGGCTGGGGGCCACGGCTCCGGCTGCCGAACAGTCGGAAATGGAGGGCATCTTCGGCCGCTCACTGCTGGAGTCGGCAGGCCTCGAGGTACAACCGCCGGCGTCCCGCTCGCCATCCAGCGGGTCGCGGCGGAACAAGCTCTGACCTTCGTCGCAGGGCACGAATCGGGACTGGCCGGTCATTCGCCAGCAACCGCCGCGGCGGCATACACTCAAGGGATGCCGCGTCCTCGCAAACACCGGGTCGAGTTCCGGAAGAATCGTTCCGCCCGCCGTCGCCAGGGTGATCTCACCCGCGATGTCGTCAGCGATCCCGAGCATTATGCCGACCAGGCGGCCGCTGAGCGGCTCTCGGGAAAGGGTGAACTCACCCGCAAGCGGACGGTCCTCGTCGACGAGGCCTCCGGCGAGGCCGCCGACGGGCTGGCGGCAGCCGCCCTGGCCGGGGGCTGCTGGCGAGGCCGCGTGCTCCACGTGCACGGACTGGAGAGCATGGTCGAGGCCGAAGACGGGCGGACGGTCCGCTGCACGCTTCGCCGTGTGCTCCGCACGCTGGCCACCGATCAGCGGCATCCGCTGGCTGCCGGCGACTGGGTGCGGGTCCGCGAGGCAGGCGACGAGGGAACGATCCAGGCCATCGAACCGCGGCGAACCTCGCTCGACCGAGACAGCCGCGGCCGCCGCCACGTGATCGTCGCCAACGTCGATCAACTGGTAATCGTGGGGAGCGCTGCGGCGCCAGACCTGAAGCCCGGCCTGATCGACCGGCTGCTTGTCGCCGCCGAACTGGCCGGCATTCGCCCGGTCGTCTGCATCAACAAGGCCGACCTCGTGCCGGCCGCCAGCCTCGTGCCGGTGGCCGGCGTGTTCGCCCGGATGGGATACCCCGTCGTTATCTGCTCGGCCGCCACCGGCCTCGGCATGGCCCGTTTGACTGCCGAGCTCCCGGGCCGGGTCACGGCGCTGGTGGGCCAGAGCGGCGTCGGCAAGTCATCGCTGCTCAACGCCCTCGATCCCGGCCTCGGCCTGCCCGTCGGGGCGGTCAGCCGCGACAACGACAAGGGACGGCACACGACGACCACCGCCCGCCTGCTCCGGCACCGCTGGCAGGGCTGGTTCGTCGACACGCCGGGCGTGCGTCAGTTCCAGCCGTGGGAGGTGGTGCCGGCGGAAGTACCGGCCGCCTTCCGCGACCTGCGGCCGCTGGCCAATCTCTGCCGGTTTCCCGACTGCACCCACGCTCACGAATCCGACTGCGCCGTCAAGGACGCCGTGGCCGATGGCCTCCTCGACACCCGCCGCTGGGAGAGTTGCTGCCAACTCGCCGCCGGTGACGCCCGGGAGACCGGCGAATGAGAGACGGCCCCCGCGGCACCGCGACCGCCCCCGAACGGGCGATTCTCGTCGGCGTGCTCCTCGAGCCGCCGGTCGATCCGCTCCACCCGCTCGAGGAACTCGGCGGGCTGGCCGCCACGGCCGGCGCGACCGTGATGGCGGAGTTGGTCCAGCGACGCGATCACCCCGACCAGACCACCTACCTCGGCAAGGGCAAGCTCGCCGAGCTCGAGGGGCTCGTGGCCCGGCACGATGCCGACCTCGTGATTTTCGACAACGACCTCTCTCCCGCCCAGACCCGCAATCTCGAGCGGGCCCTCGGCGTCAAGGTGCTCGACCGTTCGGAGGTGATCCTCGACATCTTCGCAGCGCGGGCTCAGACCCACGAGGCACGCCTCGCGGTCGAACTGGCCCAGCTGGAGTATTCGCTGCCCCGCCTCAAGCGGATGTGGACGCATCTTTCCCGCCTCAAGATGGGCGTCGGGATGCGGGGGCCGGGTGAGAAGCAACTGGAAGTCGACCGGCGCCTGGTCGAAAAGCGGATCCACGATCTCAAGACGGAGCTCCACCGGATCCACGGGCGGCGGGAACGGCAGGTGGCCGCCCGCCGCGGCCATATGACCGTCTCGCTGGTCGGTTACACCAACGCCGGCAAGAGCACGCTGCTCAATGCCCTCACCGGTGCCGAGGAACTGGCCGCCGACAAGCTCTTCGCCACCCTCGACACGCGAACCCGTCGCTGGCGGCTCCCCGGCTGGGGGCCGGTGCTGCTCAGCGACACCGTCGGCTTCATCCGCGACCTTCCCCACCGCCTGATCGCCAGCTTCAAGGCGACGCTCGAGGAGACGCTGCGGGCCGATCTGCTCCTCCACGTAGCGGATGCCTCGAGCCCGCTGGCAGAGGCCCAGATCGCCGCGGTCAGGGGCGTGTTGATGGAACTCGGCGTGGAAGACAAGGACACCCTGCTGGTGCTCAACAAGATCGATCGGCTCGATGATCCGGCCGCCCGCGATCGGCTTCTGGCCCGCCATCCGCATGCGGTCGCCATCTCCGCCCGCTCCGGCGCCGGGCTGCCAGCCCTGGCCCAGGCCGCCAGCGACTCGCTGGGTCGTGCCTTTCATGACATCGACGTCGTCACCGCTCCGGGCAACGGCCGGCTGCTCGCCTGGCTCGGCCGCCATGGCGAGGTGCTCTCTCGCCAGTTCACAACCGATCAGGTGACGGTGCACTGCCGGATGCCGGCGGCCATGGTGGGCCGGATCGATCCGACCGAGGCAGCCGTGACGCCGCACCAGACCGCCCGACCGGCAGGACAGCCGCAAGCCGAGGACGGCCAGCCCGCCTCTCCGCCGGCGGCAGCGGGGTGAGCCGATGCCGCACGCGAGCCCCTGGTCATGGAGCCGCCGCCCGCCCCGGCAGTTCGCGGGCCTGCGGGCGATCGTCACCGGGGGCTCCTCAGGGGTGGGACGGGCCGTGGCTCTGGAGCTCGCCAGACGGGGCTGCCGCGTCGTGGCGACGGCCCGCCGGCAGGAACGTCTCGCTGAGCTGGCCGCCATGGCCGGTGAGCAGGAGCCGATGCTGCACGAGGCGGGTGACATCTGCGATCCCGGCTTCCGCCGGCATCTCGTCGAGGTCGCCGTAACGCGGCTGGGCGGGCTCGACCTGGTGGTCGCAGCGGCCGGGGGAGGCGGCATCGGTCGCTTCCGCGATGTCGATCCTCGGCTGCTCGATCGCATCCTCGACCTGAATCTCGTCGCCCCGGCTGAACTCGTCCGGGAGGCCCTGCCGCATCTGGCCAACGGCCGCGATCCGGCGGTCGTGTTCATCGGGTCGATTCTAGGGCTCCACCCCCTGCCGCTCCATGCCGCCTACGCGGCTGCCAAGAGCGGCCTCCACTCGCTGGCCGCCTGCCTGCGGGTGGAACTGGCTGCGGAGGGAATCGACGTGACGCTGGCCAGTTTGGGGCCGGTGGAATCGGAGTTTTGGGAGTCGCTCCTCGAGGGCACCCGGCCCGGCTGGTCTCGCGGCCGGGGCATGCCGCCGGAGCGAGCCGCCGAGGCCATTCTCAAAGGGCTCGCGCGGCGGCGGGCAGAGATTGTCCCGGGCTGGCAGGCGAAGGGATACGCTTTTCTCGCTCGCTACGCCCCCGGGATGATCGACCGCTGGGCGGCCCGACGTTTGAGACGAGACGGCCTCTCGACAGCGGCGGACGAGCCAACGGCCCACCAGCCGGGCCCTTCCTCTCGTGGTGGCAGGCTTGTAACCTGCCAGCCCCTTCCCCCGCCGCCTGGGCCGGGCAGCGGCGAGCCATGAACGACTTCCCCAGCCACCACTTGTCCCCCGATGCCTTGTTCGTGATCGCCTGCCCTGTCTGTCAGGGTGAGGTGGCAGCCGCCGGGCGGTTGGCCGGCAAAGACGCCTGCTGCCCGCTCTGTGCGAGCCTCTTTCGCGTGCCGCATCCGCCCGGCGAGCCCGCAGAGCCTCCGGCAGATGAGTCACCTCAGATGGCCGGTGGACTCGCGGAAGACTGGGATGATGTCATCACCAAGTTGGCACCGCCCGAAGAACCTGTCACCGAAGAACCGTTTCCTGAAGAAACTCTTCCGAAGGCGATCGCCGCTGAAGATTCTGCGGAACCTTCTCCCGAGCCGATTCTCTCTCCCGCGATGCCGACGGAACCACCGCCGGACGAGAGGGCCGTCGACCCGGAGCCTGCAGCCGCAGTCGTATCCGTTACGCCACCCGAGGAACTTTCCTTCCTCGATCAGCCGCCTCTCGATCCGGCTGCCGACGACCTCGTCTTTCAGGAGCCCGTACGGACGGTCCGGCACGGCGGCGAGGTCATCGAGATCCGCCGCCTCTCTCCCGAGGAGCGACGGAAGCGGCGGTTTCGCCGCACGCTGATGATGATCGTGATCGGCGGCTCGATTCTGCTGCTGATCGTGATCCTCAACCTGCCGCGGAAATAGCGGGAGAACCTCCGGGGAACCTCGCGTCATGGCTATCGAAACCGGGATAGCCCAACGGCCCGCCGTCCCGTGGTTGAAGTTCCCGGGGGTATTTAGTTGTGACAGCGTTTTGGGCGGGTCGGTGGTGAGAAGTGATTCGGGCTTCCGGGGGCCGGGATAGCCCAGCGGCCCGCCGTCCCCCCGGCTCGCGCCGGGGGGCTTCTATGGAAAAGGGGACTG
>CALGAS010000469.1 GCA_937959175.1 uncultured bacterium
TATGGAAAAGGGGACTGGCTCCGAGCGAAGCGAGGTGCCTGTACCCTTTTCCAAATCGAGGATGCGCGGAATATGGGTTCGCGAGGGGTGGGCCCGTGCCAATCGAACCGGCGGCGAAAAAATTTTCAGTGGGTGATTTGACCGGCTGGCTCCGCCGCGCCTAGCATTCGCCCGACAGCCGCAACGACCGCGGTGACGTGACCTCAGAAAGGGGGTGCTTCCAACACATCCCTGAAGGCGAGGTGACTCATGCGGCGGGAACTGTCCTCTTTGCTCGACAGCGTTTCGGTGGGCCGGTCTCGGAAGCAGGGGGCGTCGGCACGGCGGAATGGCCCGCGGCGTCGGGGTGGCTCCCGCAGACCCGTCGGGCTGGGTGTCGAGTCGCTCGAGGGCCGGGCGCTGCTCGCGACGTTCACCGTCACGCTCAATACCGACACCGGGGCCCTCGTGCCGGGTGAGCTCCGCTGGGCGATCAACACGGCCAACGCTACGCCCGGTGCCGATGTGATCGACTTCAACATTGCCCCCGGCGGGGCCCAGGCGATCGCCCTCAATCCCGGCCTTGGCGTGCTCCCGGCGATCACCGACCAGGTGACGATCGACGGGACGACCCAGCCGGGCTACGTGGCGACGCCGCTGATCACCGTGAGCGGGGCGGCGCTGGCCGCGGGGAGCGACGGGATCGATTTCGCGGTCGGTTCGAGCCTCAGCACGATGCAGGCCTTGGAGTTGGCCAACTTCTCCCGGTACGGCACGGTCTTCACGGGTGGGGCCAACCTCACCCTGGCGATCAATACCTTCACCTCCAATCTCGACGGGGTGCACGCTGCCGTGGCTCCCGCTGCCGGATCGGTGATCACCGGCAACCTCTTTCAGGCCAACACCGACGACGGCATCGACCTGACCGATGCCGGCGCAGTCTCGATTGTCAGCAACATCGTCACCTCGTCGGGTGGCGACGGAATCAGCCTCACCGAGGTGGCGGTGCCCTTCATCGGCTCGGGCGTGCTCTCCAACCAGGTATCAGGCAGTGGGGCCAGCGGCCTGCGGATGTCCGCGGTGACCGGCACGCAGGTGGGCGGCGTCGGCTTTGGCAACACCTTCAACGGCAACACGCTCGACGGCGTTCGGCTCTTGGCCGGCGACTACACCGGCACCGTGATCGACTCCAACACGATGGACGCCAATACCGCCTACGGCGTCCATGCCACCGGCCCGGTGACCGGCCTTGACATCATCGGCAACACGATCGGGTCACCCGGTAACTCGAACCTCAACGGCATCGGGCTCACCGCCGGCGATTACCAGGGGGCTTCGACCTCGACCCGGATCCTCGGCAACCTGATCCAGGACAACTTCGCCGACGGCGTCACGTTGCTGGCCGGCGGCGCGCAGAATCTGATCCTCGGCACCGCGGCCAATCCCAACACGATCCAGATCAACGGCAGCGACGGCATCCAGTTGGCCAGCGGCAACTACACCGGGACCCTGATTGACTCGAACATCATCCGCCAAAACTCCGTCTACGGCATCCATGCCACCGGCGGGGCGGCGGCGGTGACGGTCGTCGCCAACGCCGTCGGTGGGGTCGGTGCCGGCAACTCCAGCGGCATCGGCCTCGCAGCCGGCGACTACGACCTCGGCTTCGGCAAGGCGGTCTTCGCCGGCAACACCATTACCGACAACACCGTCGATGGGGTGCGGATGCTCGCCGGCGGGGTCAAGAACCTGATCCTCGGCACCAACCTCCTGCCCAACACGATCGACTCAAACGGCGATGACGGCATCCAGCTGGCCGCCGGCGACTACACCGGCACGGTGATCGATTCCAATCTCGTCCGCGACAACGTCGCCTACGGTCTACAAACCACGGGCGTCGTTACGAGCGCCGACATCATCGCCAACACCTTCGGGGCCGCCGGGGTGCCCAATGCCAACGGGATCGGGCTGATCGGGGGCGACTACACCGGAGCCTTCACCGCCACCCAGATCCGCGGCAATACGATCGCCGACAACACCGGCGACGGAGTGCTCTTCCTGGGAGCCGCACGAAACCTCGTCGTCGGTACCGCCGCTCTGCCCAACACGATCCGCGACAACGGCAGCGACGGCCTCGAGCTGCCCGCTGGCAGCTACACCGGCACCCTGATCGACTCCAACGCGATCGACGGTAACACCGCCTTCGGGATCAACCTGACCGGGGCGGCAACGGGCCTGACCGTGACGGGCAACACGATCGGGACGGCGGCCCTTCCCAATGCCGACGGAATCGGCCTGGCCGGCGGCAGTTACACCGGCACGCAGATTCTCTCAAACACGATCGACGCCAACACCGGCGACGGGATCGTGGCGGCCGGGGCAGTCCAGAACCTTGTGATCGGCTCGGCCGGCAACGGCAACACGATCGAGAACAACGGCAGCGACGGGATCGAGCTGCCCGGCGGGAGTTCCACCGGCACGGTGATCAACTCCAACATCATCCGGGGCAACACCGCCTTCGGGATCAACCTGACCGGTGCCGCCACGTCCCTTTCGATCGTCAACAACACGATCGGGCAGCCGGGACCGGGCAACGCCAACGCCGATGGGATCGGTCTGGCCGGCGGCAGCTACACCGGCACCCAGATTCTCTCCAACACGATCGCCTCCAACACGGCCGACGGGATCGTGGCGGCCGGGGCGGTCCTGAACCTCACGATCGGTTCGGCCGGCAACGCCAACACGATCGAGAACAACGGCAGCGACGGGATCGAGCTGCCCGGCGGCAGCTACACCGGCACGGCAATCGACTCCAACACGATCCGGGGCAATACCGCCTTCGGGATCAACCTGACCGGGGCGGTGACCTCGCTGGCGATCACCGGCAACACGATCGGCCAGCCGGGGCCGGGGAATGCCAACGCCGACGGAATCGGCCTCTCCGGCGGCAGCCACACCGGCACCCAGATTCTCTCGAACACCATCGCCTCCAACATCGGCGACGGGATCGTCGCGGCCGGGGCGGTCCAGAACCTGACGATCGGCTCGGCCGGTAACGCCAACACGATCGAGAACAACGGCAGCGACGGGATCGAACTGCCCGGCGGGACTTACACGAGTACGGCGATCGACTCCAACATCATCCGGGGCAACACCGCCTACGGGATCAACCTGACCGGGGCGGCAACGGGCCTGACCGTGACGGGCAACACGATCGGGACGGCGGCCCTTCCCAATGCCGACGGAATCGGCCTGGCCGGCGGCAGTTACACCGGCACGCAGATTCTCTCAAACACGATCGACGCCAACACCGGCGACGGGATCGTGGCGGCCGGGGCAGTCCAGAACCTTGTGATCGGCTCGGCCGGCAACGGCAACACGATCGAGAACAACGGCAGCGACGGGATCGAGCTGCCCGGCGGGAGTTCCACCGGCACGGTGATCAACTCCAACATCATCCGGGGCAACACCGCCTTCGGGATCAACCTGACCGGTGCCGCCACGTCCCTTTCGATCGTCAACAACACGATCGGGCAGCCGGGACCGGGCAACGCCAACGCCGATGGGATCGGTCTGGCCGGCGGCAGCTACACCGGCACCCAGATTCTCTCCAACACGATCGCCTCCAACACGGCCGACG
Source organism: uncultured bacterium (assembly GCA_937959175.1). Lineage (GTDB taxonomy): Bacteria > Planctomycetota > Planctomycetia > Pirellulales > UBA1268 > QWPN01. The sequence goes on from CALGAS010000469.1 coordinate 3,620, forward strand.
GGATCGTGGCGGCCGGGGCGGTCCTGAACCTCACGATCGGTTCGGCCGGCAACGCCAACACGATCGAGAACAACGGCAGCGACGGGATCGAGCTGGTCGCCGGCAATCATGCCGGCACGGCGATCGATTCCAACATCATCCGTGGCAACGCCGCCTACGGGATCCTCACCGGCGGGGGCACGCCCGGGCTCCAAGTTCTCTCCAACACGATCGGGGCCCTCGGCCTGCCTAACGGCACCGGCATCGGGCTGGGGGCCGGCGACTCGACCGGGGCCCAGATTCTCGGCAACACGATCGAGCGGAACACCTTCGATGGGATCCTGACGCTCGGCGGAGTCCAGAACCTCGTGATCGGCACGCTTGCCAGCCCCAACACCGTGCAGGACAACGGCTCCAACGGGATCGAGTTCAGCCCCGGCAACTACGCCGGCACGGTCGTGCAGGCCAACACGGTTGCCACCAACGGCGACATCGGGATCGCGATCGACGCCGGCACCAACCTGACCGTTGGCGTCCCCGGGGCGGGCAACACCGTGACCGGCAACACCAATGTCGGGATCGGGGCCCGGGGCACCCAGACCGGCACCCGGATCCGTTCCAACACCGTGACCACCAACCCGATCGGGATCGGCCTCGACGCCGCCACCGGGCTGGCCGTCGGCGGGACGGCCGCCGGCGAGGGCAACACGATCACCGGCAGCACGTCCTACGGCCTCGGGGCCCAGGGCACCTCGACCGGCACGACCGTCTACGGCAATACGATGACGGCCAACGCGATGGGCGTCGGCCTGAGCGGCGCCGCCGGGATCACGATCGGCGGCCCGGCCGCCGGCCAGGCCAACACGATCGATGCCAATCTCGGCATCGGCCTGGGGGCCACCGGCACCCTGACCGCCGCGACGGTCCGGGGCAACAGCCTCCAGAACAACACCACCGACGGGGTCTATCTGCTGGCGGCCCAGGGGCTGACCGTCGGCGGAACGGCTGCCGGCGAGTCCAACACGATCGACTCAAACGGCTCCGACGGCCTCGAGGCGACCGGCGACTCCACCGGCACGACGGTGCTCGGCAACGAGATCCGCTTCAACACCGTGCACGGCGTCAACCTGGCCGCCGCCACCAACCTGACGATCGGCGGCACCGTCCTCGGCTCATCCAACACGATCCAGAGCAACGGCTCGGCCGGCGTCTTCGCCACCGGCACCTCGACCGGTTCGCTGCTGGTCGGCAACCTGATCGACGCCAACACCGTCGGGGTCGATCTCCAGGCGGCCCAGGGCCTGACGGTCAACGGCGGCGGGGCCGCGGCGAGCAACACGATCTCGGGCAACACGACCGCCGGCGTGCGGGCCTCCGGCGACAACGTTGGCACGGCGGTCCGCGGCAACCTGATCACCGGCAGCCCCACCGGCGTCCTTTTGGCCGATGCCCGCAACCTGACCGTCGGCAGCACGGTGGCCGGCGACGAGAACCGGATCAATGCCAACACGACGGGAGTGGCCTCCAGCGGCAACGCCTCCGGCACGGTCGTGCTCGGAAATCTGATCGAGGGGAACAACACCGGCGCCGCCCTCTCCGGCACGACCAACCTGACGATCGGCGGCGATGCGACCACCGGAGCGGGAAACCTCTTCGACGGCAACGCGATCGGCGTGACCGCGACCGGCACGCTGACCGGCACGCGGGTGATCGGCAACACGATCGTCGACGGCCTGACCGGGGTGAGCCTCAGCAACGCGGTGAACCTGGCGATCGGCGACACCGGCACCGGCGAGGGTAACGCGATCGAGAACCAGGCCCTCGAAGGGATCAAGGCCGGCGGCGTGCTCAACGGCACGACGATCCGGCAGAACACGATCGACACCTCCGACACCGGCATCCTGCTCGACTCGGCGACCAACCTCACCGTCGGCGGCACGGGGGCCAACGAGGGCAACATGGTCGACCTCAACACCGTCGGCCTCGACGCCTTCGGCACCCTGACCGGGACCCTCGTCCAGGGCAACAGCTTCGTCACCAACCAGACCGGCATCGTTCTCCAGGATCTGGTCGGCCCGGGGGTGATCACCAACCTCACCTTCGGCGGGGCGACGGCCGCCGCGGGGAATCTCGTCTCCGGCAACACCCAGACCGGCCTGTTTGCCGAGGGTGATCTCTCCGGGACGACGATCCGGCAGAACACGATCTCCCTCAACGGCAACGGCGTCGGCCTGTTCTCGGCCCGGAACCTCGCCTTTGGCAGCCTCGCCCAGGGCAACACCGTGGCCGACAACCTCTCGGCCGGGATCTACGCCACCGGCAATCTCACGGGCACGAGCATCCTCGCCAACGCGATCGACCGCAACGTCGCCGGCGGCGTGATCCAGAACGCCACCAACCTCGCCTTCGGCCTGCTCGGCAGCGGCAACTCGCTCGACGACAACGCCTCGACAGGCATCTGGGCCGGCGGCACCCTGACCGGCACGAGCGTTCAAGACAACCTGATCGACGGCCTCGGCGTCGGGATCGGCAGCAGCACCGGGATCGGCCTCGACAACGCCACCGGGATCAGGATCGGCGGTGCGGTGGCCGGCGAGGGCAACACAGTCGTCAACCAATCGAGCTCGGGGCTGTTCGCTACCGGCAGCCTGGCCGGCACGCTCGTGCGGGGCAACTCCTTCGACGACGGCAAGCTTGGGATGACGCTCGTCTCGGTGACCAACGGCACGATCGGCGGAACGGCCGCCGGCGTTGGCAACACCGTCGAGCGGAACACCGACGCCGGCCTCTACGCCGCCGGCGACTCCACCGGCACGACCGTCCGCGGCAACGGCTTCACCGACAACACGACCCACGTGCTCCTGGTCAACGCCACCAACCTGACCTTCGGTGGCACGGCCGCCGGGGCGGGCAACGCCACCAGCGGCGGCGGCACCGGCCTCTATGCGACCGGCACCCTGACCGGCACGACTGCCTCGGGCAACCAGATCGTCTCGGGCGGCACCGCCGTCGGGCTCTTCTCGGCGACCGGCTTCGCCCTCGGCAGCTCGCTGCCCGGCGGGGGCAACTTCATCGCCGGCGTGACCAGCGGCGTCTACGCGACCGGCCCGCTTGCCGGCACGAGTCTGCGGGCCAACGTGATCCGCTCGACGGGGGCCGGCAGTGCGGCGGTCGGCCTCGATTCGGCCACCGGGCTGCTCCTCGGCGACATCGGCGGCGGCAACGACATCCAGTCGACCGGCAGCGGTGGCGTGGGGATTTTCGCGACCGGCGGCCTGACCGGCACCGAGGTCCGCAGCAACCTGCTCGACGCCAGTGCCACCGGTGTCGTGCTGGCAGCCGCCCAGGGCGTCACCTTTGGCGGCGTCGGCCTGGGCAACACGATCTCCAACTCGCTCGACGTCGGCCTGCGGGCCAGCGGAGCCTGCACCGGGTCGTTTGTGCTCGAGACCAACTGGGTCGGTAATCCGGTCAACGTCCAGAGCACGGCGACCGGCCTGACGATCTCCCCGCCGGCCCCCTGAGCCGGCGTTGATCAGCCCGCCAGGCGGTCGTAGGGAGAGCCGGCATGGGCCGACTCGGCAGCCTCCCGGAACGCCCGGGCCCGCGCGGGCCCGGGCTGCTCCTTTGCCAGGAGCAGCTGAAGGAAGAACTCGAAGTTCCCCCGGGGCGTGTCGCCAAAGCCGCTCAAAGCGAAGGGATGGAGGTCGAGTTCCGCGGTCTCTGCCAGGAGCTCCAGGCAGGAGGCCGGCGTGAACACACTGCAGTGGACGTCGAAGTATTCAACGGCTGCCCGGCGGGCCAGGCCGAGCGCCCAGCCGGCCTGACCTTCTCCCTGGGGCCGCAGTTCCGCGCGGCTGGCGGGTCGGCTCCAGGTCACCGCCAGCGGCAGGCTGACCGAGAGCATCGCCGCGTCGAACACGCTCCGCGGCGACGGCCGGCGACGATGCTCGAGCAACGCCTCGACCCACTCGGCCAGCCGGGTCGGCTCCCGCAGCCGGTCGAAGGTGAACCGCTTGTCGGGCACCGCCAGGCAGAGCCGGCCGCCGGGCTCGAGCCTGGTGGCGATCTCTGCGAGCCAGCCGAGCGGATCGGGCAGGTGCTCGAAGACATGGCAGGCGATCACGTACCCGTAGGCTGCCATCGGAATGCTCGCCGGGAGCCGGCCTGACTCGAGGACATGGTCGACCGCGACGATCGCCGCGACATCGACGTTGGGGTCGGGGGCGTATTTCTCTCGGAGTTCCTCGCTGGTCGCATGATCGACGTACTCGATCGCCCCCTCCTGGCGGCCGACCAGCGGCGAGGTCAGCGGGCCAAACTCGAGCCCGCGGGAGCCACCAGGATCGATCCCGGCAAGCAACGCCCCCCGCCGCTCACCCGGGAGGACGTGAAACGAAGGCCGACGGCTTGGAATACGCAAAAAACGCACGACACCCTCACACAAGGACCCCTCTCTAGGGCTACCACCCCATCCCCGTCAACCCATAAAAGCCCCCCAACGCGAGCCGGGGGGACGGCGGGCCATTGGGCCATCCCACCCCTGATTCCCGCCACGCCCTCACCACCAACCCGCCCAATCCGCGATCCCCACCAA
>CALGAS010000470.1 GCA_937959175.1 uncultured bacterium
TCGCGAGGGGAGGTAGTCGATCAGGGGCCGGGCGGCCTCCGGCAGCGAGCCCTCGTCACAGGCTAGGCGGATCACTCGGCCGTCCCGCTCGATCGCAAGGTCGTACTGCCGACGATCGCGGCCGGCGGCGGAAAACTGCTCGCAGGAATGCTCGACCCCACAGCCGACGACAAGCTGCTCCAGTCGGCTCCGCTCCGGCCCGGGCAAGACGGCGGCATCGAGCCGGCAGCCCCGCAAGGCCCCGGCAAACCCGCCCGACTGGAGGAACGTGATCTTCATGGCACCGCTCCGCTGCCCCAACGTTATCCAGTATGCCAGATCGCGGCGGCGTTCGTCAGCAGCCTCGGAGCGTGATACCTTCAGATTCCGCAAAGGCCGCGTGGGGTGGTCTGGACGTGCCTCTCAACCATTCTGGATACGACGCCATGAAGCTGCCCATTTCCCGTCGCCGGTTCACCGGCAGCATGATCGCGGCAACGGCGGCCATCGCCGGCCCCAGGATCGCCCGAGCCCGCCGGCTGGCAAACGAGACGGTCATCGGCGAAGGCGACCACACCTACCGCGTCAGGCACCACTTCCCGCAGCTCCCCGATCGCTTCACCTGGCAGACGACCCACGGCGTCGCCCTCGACGCGGCCGGCAATCTCTACGTGATCCACGAGGGCCGCCGACAGCAGAAGGACCATCCCGCGATCTTCGTGTTCGATCCCCAAGGGACCTTCATCCGAGCCTTTGGCAGCCAGTTTCAGGGTGGCGGCCACGGAATCGAGGTTCGCCGGGAGGGAAGTGATGAGTTTCTCTATGTCTGTGCCTACCAGCAGGCGAAGTGCTTTGCCAAGCTGACGCTCGACGGCGAGACCGTCTGGTACCGCAAGGCTCCGATGGAGTCGGGGGTCTACGCGGCCGGTGAAGACACCTCCACCACGCCGTCCTGGAACCGCCAGGGCTTCCTGCCGACGAACATCGCCTTCCTCGACGACGACACCTCCAAGGCTCCGGCCTTCCTCCTGGCTGACGGCTACGGCTCCTTCAAGATCCACCGCTACGACGCCGACGCCGCCTGGCAGTCGTGCTTTGGCGGGGCGGGCAAGGGAGAAGGCACTTTCAACACGGCCCATGGTCTCTGGGTTGACCGGCGGCCGGGCCGCGAGCCGACGATCGTCGTTACCGACCGGGCCCACAACACGCTGCAGTTGTTCGACCTCGACGGCACCTACCGGGAGACGATCGGTGGCTTCGGCCTGCCGGCCAACATCGACACCTGGAAGGACTTGATGCTCGTGCCCGAGCTGAAGGCCTGCGTAACGATTCTCGGGCCGGACAACAAGCCGGTCGCCCGGCTCGGGCGGGCCGTCGAACGGCTCGACGAGATCAAGAACCTGCGGACCCAGCCGGCCAAGTGGCTCGACGGGCAGTTCGTGCACCCCCATGACGCCTGCTTCACGCCCGACGGCGACATCGTCGTCGCCGAGTGGGTCAGTACCGGCCGGATCACGAAGCTCGAGCGTGCCTGATTGGCCCCCGGGGACTGGCTCGTTTTGCGAAGCAAAAAGTGCCTGTCCCCCATAGAAGCCCCCCGGCGCGAGCCGGGGGGACGGCGGGCCATTGGGCGATCCCACTCCCGATTTCCGAAACGCCCTCACCACCAACCCGCCCAATCCGCGATCACCAATAACCAACCCCTGGTACGTGTACCGCCGGACGGCGGGCCGTTGGGCGATCCCGCTCCCGATTTCCGAAACGCCCTCACCACCAACCCGCCCAATCCGCGATCACCAACAACCAACCCATCATTGCTCGTGCCCACGGTATCGGCCGCCGCTCCGTACCGCACACGTCCCCTTTCCCCGCAGCCCCGCTCGCCAGCCTCCCCGCAGCCGGTGTTTCCCGGTAAGACATGGCCAGCATGGAGACCGCACCGTCCGCGACCACCGCCCGCCGCGGCCGCTTCTGGGCCGACCGCAGCGCCGCCCGCCTCTTCCAACTGGCCCTGGTCTCACTGGCGGCCCTAGCCGCGGCCGCTCCCTGGATCGCAACGACGGCGATCCGCGTGATCGGCGTCGATGCCACAACCCCGATCGACTGGGTGCCCGCGTTGTTCCCTGCCCGGCAGGCCTACGCGGAGTTCACCGCGGAGTTTGAAAGCGGCGATGTCGTGATCGCCTCCTGGCCGGGCTGCACCTTGGCGGCGCCGTCGGTGGGCCGGTTTCTCACCGCAGCGACCGGCCCGGAAGCCCCCCGCGACGAGGCGGGCCGGCCATGGTTTGAAGATGTTGCCTCGGGCGCCGCCGCCCTGGAGCGGCTGACGGCCCCGCCGCTGTCGCTCGACCGTGAGACTGCGATCGAGCGGCTGACGGGCATCCTGATCGGCCCCGATGGCGAGCAGACCTGCGTGGTGATCGGGTTCACTCCTGCCGGCCGGACCGACCGCCGTCGGGCCGTGGACTGGATTCGCACGATGCTCCGGGACACCGCCGGGGTCGCGGCCGCCGAGTTGCACCTCGCCGGCCCGGTGATCGACGACGTGGCGGTCGACGTGGCGAGCGACGAGAGCCTCCGCTTCTACGGGCCGCCGGCGGCCGTGATCGTGTTCGTGCTGACCTGGATCGCCCTGAAGTCGTTCCGCTACGCGGTGGTGGTCTTTCTGCTGTCGCTCTTCTGCGTCGGGCTGGCGTTCGCCTCGGTCGGCTTCTGGGGCGACCGGATGAATCCGGTACTGATCGTGATGCCGCTTTTGGTCCTCACGCTCGGCGTGGCCGGCGGCATCCATCTGGTCAACTACCTCGTCGAGGAGTATCGCCGTGGCCAGGGCCGAGGGGCCGCCCTGCGGGCCATTAAGACCGCCTGGCTGCCCTGCAGTCTCTCGGCCGGCACGACGTCGCTCGGCCTCTTGTCGCTGGTCGTCAGCGAGCTCGAGCCGATCCGGGTGTTTGGATTTCATGCGGCCGTCGGGGTGCTGGCCACGCTGGTGGTCACCTTTCTGGTGCTGCCGGGCATCTTCGCCCGCTGGCCGATCCGCCGCCGAGTCGATAGCGGCCCCGCGCCGAGCAGCGGGCTGCCCTGGGCCGGCTGGGTAGTCCGGCGGGCCGGAGCGATCACGCTGGCGGCGGCGGCGGGCCTCGGCCTGGCTGCGACCGGCGTGGGCGGGATTCGCACCTCGGTCGGCATCGACACGCTCTTCACACCAGCCAGCCGGGTGATCCGCGACTACGCCTGGCTCGAGAACGCGATCGGGCCGCTGGTGCCGGTGGAGGTGCTCGTCCGGTTTTCCGCCGATACCGAGACCCGGGCCGCCGAGCGGCTCGACATCGTCCGCGAGGTTGGCGAGGCTCTGGGGAGCATCCGCCCGGTGACCGGGGTCACCTCAGCTGCCTCGTTCGTGCCCGAGCTCCCCGACACGTCGGTCTCCTTGACGGTCGCCCGCAAGGTCGTGATCGCCCGCCGGCTCGAAGACCGGCTCTCGCAGCTCTCGGCGATGCGGCTGATTCGCGACGTCGAGGGAGGCCAGCTCTGGCGGGTGACCGCCCACACCTCGGCCCTCGCCGGCCTCGACTACGCGGTCTTTCTGGAGGAGGTGCGGCGGGTGGTCGAGCCGGTGATCGTCGCCCACGGCGGGTCGACTCGAGGCGTGGCCGCCGAATACACCGGCGCGATGCCGCTGATCAACGCGATTCAAAACACGCTCCTTCGGGATCTCTTCGTCAGCTTCCTCTCGGCCTGTCTGGTGATCTCGCTGGTCACCATGGCTGTCGAGGGGGGCATCGTGCCGGGCCTGTTGGCGATGGTGCCCAACGTCTTCCCGATGGTGGTCTTGTTCGGCCTGCTCGGCTGGACGCGG
>CALGAS010000471.1 GCA_937959175.1 uncultured bacterium
CTCCACGGGGGCTCCCGTGATCTTGCCGCGATTGACAAAGAAGCGGCCTTCTGTGCCTTCAAAGAGAATGCCGTTGTCTCCTTCGCTCGTAATGATCATTTCCACATCGTTCGGCATGGCTGCTCGGATGCGGAAGTGCGTGGCGGCGTTGTAGCGATCGTGAACCAGTGGCTGGCCGTCCTTGTATTCAACCGGCAGGGTGTATTCGAGCGGCTCGATGCGGCTGGGGCCGGTGTCGCTGGCTTCGAGGGCCCAGCAGGCAATGTCGACATGGTGGGCGCCCCAGTCGGTCAGCTTGCCACCGGAATACTCATGCCAGTTGCGGAAAGAGTAGTGGCAGTTGCTGTAGAGCGGCACGCCGCCGCCATAGCCTTCCCGCAGCTGCGGTAGGGCGCGATAGGGAACGGCCTCCGCTGGGCCGAGCCACATGTCCCAGTCGAGGCCTGCGGGAACGGCGGCCGCGGGGATGGACGGCGAGGGCTCCATCCCATTGATACCGCAGGTGACCTTCTTCACCGTGCCGATGCGGCCGGCCTGCACGAGGGCGACTGCCTGGAGAAACCGCTGGCCCGACTCGGTCCGCTGCATCGTGCCCACCTGAAACACGCGGCCGGTTTCCTTGACCACCCGCTCGATCAACTTGCCCTCGTCGATCGTGAGCGTGAGCGGCTTTTCGCAGTAGACATCTTTGCCGGCCCGCATCGCCTCGACCGCGATCTTCGTGTGCCAGTGGTCGGGCGTGGCGATCATCACCGCGTCGATGTCGTCGCGTTCCAGCACCCGGCGGTAGTCGTTATAGCCGTCGGGTTTGCGGCCCTGCGCCTTTTCCACGCGCGCCTGGTTCTCCTCAAGCACTCCCACATCGACGTCGGCCAGGGCCACGAAGTCGGCAAACTGAAACGACTTGCTGGTAATCGCCCAACCCTGGTTGCGGAGGCCGATGGTGGCAAAGCGGGGGCGGTCGCTTGGAGCGGCCAGGGCCGTCAGGCAGCCGGATGGCAGCGAGGCTCCCGCTGCTGCGACCGAGAGGCCTTGGAGGAAACGGCGGCGGGAAGGCGTGGCAAAAGTCATCAAAAACCCCCTCAGGAACGGTCAATGTGTCATCCGCGGCCGGAAAACGCAGACCCGCGTCACCCCCCAACGGCTCGTCCCGAGAGTATCCTGGAGGGGCATGGCGAGGGCAACTGTGCCGCAGATGCCCTGCTTGGCTTTTTCCCTGGGATGTATGAGGTGATCGATGAACGCTGGTTTCATGCTTCGTTTGCCTGCTTTCATGTTGATGCTCGGTGCATTGAGCGGCTTCTCTGCCATCGATGCCTCTCTCTTCTCCGCGTCGGTTTTTGCTGCTGAAGACGAAGCGGCTGCCGCGACGGAAAAGACGGGTGAACAAGACGACCAGGGAAAGAAAGAGGCCGAGAAAGCCGACACTGCAAAATCGAAGTCGGCGGGTGACGAAAAAAAAGCCGAGGCGGAAAAAACGAAGATCGAGCGGATCGTGCTTTCGGGCACCTACGTTGACCTTGTGGGGCCGGCAGAGCTCGACCCTCTGAGCCTCGTGATGGGCGACGGGCCGAGTCGGGGCAAGAGCTTCTACAAGCTCTGCGATTTCCTGGAAGAACTTTCCAAGAAAGAAGACGTCGGCCATGTGGTGTTTGATCTCTCGGCCAACTCGCTGAACTTC
>CALGAS010000472.1 GCA_937959175.1 uncultured bacterium
ATTGGCTAGCAGCCACATTGGAATTGTGGTGCCGGGTAACCGGTTGTGGGTTCGAGTCCCATGCCCTCCGCTTCTCATTGATTCTCCCGCGGGCCCGCCCGTTTGACGTGCGGCCCCGTGCCGCGGCCGGAGCCCGATGGCGGTCCTGCTCGACATCCAGAACGCCTGCAAGCGGTACGGCGAGCAGGTTCTGCTCGATGACGCAAGCGCGACGATCACCGATGACGGCCGGGTCGGCTTCATCGGCCGCAACGGGGCCGGCAAGAGCACCCTCCTGCGGATCATCCTCGGCGAGGAAGAACTCGACAGCGGGAAGATCGTTCGCCATCCGCGGCTCCGGCTCGGCTATCTGCGGCAGCACGACCCCTTCGAGCCCGGGGAGTCGGCCCTCGACTTCCTGATGCGGGACAGCGGCCAGCCCGACTGGAAGTGCGGCGAGGTCGCCGGCGACTTCGAGCTCAAGGGGCCGCTGCTGACCGGCCCGGTCAAAGAACTCTCCGGCGGCTGGCAGACCCGCGTCAAACTGGCGGCCCTGTTGCTCCACGAGCCCAATCTCCTCCTCCTCGACGAGCCGACCAACTTCCTCGACCTGCGGACCCAGATCCTCCTCGAACACTTCCTTCGGGGCTACCGGGAGGCCTGCCTGGTCGTCTCCCACGACCGGGCCTTCCTGCGGGCCACCTGCGACCAGACGCTCGACCTCTCCCACGGCAAGCTCACGCTCCACCCGGGGCCGGTCGACGAGTATCTCGTCCACCAGCAGGAGCGGCGGCTGACGGCCGAGCGAACCAACGCGGCGGTGCTCGCCAAGAAACGGGAGCTCGAAGACTTCATCGCCCGGAATCGGGCCCGGGCCTCGACCGCCTCGCGGGCCAAGTCGAAGGCCAAGCAGCTCGAAAAGCTCGAACTCGAGGAGATCCCCCTCGACGCCCCGACCGCCGCGATCCGCTGCCCCGAGATCAGCCCCCGGCGGGGCGCGGCCGTCCGCTGCCGGGAGCTTGCGATCGGCTATCCGGACCGCACCGTCGCCAGCGGTGTGGCCATCGAGATCGTCCACGGGGCCCGGGCTGCGATCGTCGGCGACAACGGCCAGGGCAAGACGACCTTCCTGCGGACGCTCGTCGGCTCGCTCGACCCGCTCGCCGGCGACGTCAAGTGGGGCCATGGCTGCGAGATCGGCACCTACGCCCAGCACGTCTACACGAGCCTCGACGAGAAGCGGACGGTGCTCGAGCAGCTTGAATATGCCGCCGCCCCCGGCACCAAGCAGCAGCGGATCATCGACCTGGCCGCCGCGATGCTCTTTCGGCAATCGGCGCTCGACAAGCCGATCCGGGTCCTCTCCGGCGGCGAGCGGGCCCGGCTCTGCCTGGCGGGGCTGCTGCTCGGCAGTGCCAACGTGCTCGTGCTCGATGAGCCGGGCAACCACCTCGACGTCGAGACGGTCGAGGCCCTCGCCACGGCCCTGGCCGACTACGCAGGCACCGTGATCTTCACCAGCCACGACCGGGCCTTCATGCAGGCGGTGGCGACGACCGTGATCGAGGTCAAGGACGGCCGCGTCGTCGACCACCTCGGCAACTACGAGACCTACGTGGCGAAGGTGACCGGCGAGATCGACGCCGCTGAGGCCGCCGCCGGCCGGGGCAGGCCGGCTGGTCGCTCCGGCGAGAGGGCCTCCCCGGGGAAGCGGGAGGGCGGCCGGGGAACGCAGCCCGCGGGGGGCGGTCGAGGTGAGGGAAGCTCTGCCGCCGGGGCCCGAGGTGGGAGCAGGGCCGCCGCCCAGGACGACCGGGCCGCCCGCAAGGAGGTGGCCAAGCTCGAGAAGTCGATCGCCCGCCTCGACGCGGAGAAGAAGGAGCGGCAGGCGGCGCTTCTCGAGGCGACGGATCCGACAGTGGCAGTCGAGTTGCACACCGCGCTGACCGAGGTCGAGGGCAAGCTCGCCGCGGCCGAGGAGCGGTGGCTCGAACTGCAGGAGCAGCTGGCGGGTTGAGGTGTGTGGGGGTGTGCTGCCGGCGGAAGTTCACGGAAAAGGGGACTGGCTCCGAGCGAAGCGAGGTGCCTGTACCCTTTTCGAGCCCGACAACGCAGGCAAATCACACCGGAGTTTTGGTTGTGACGGCGGATCGGGCGTTGTGGTGGTGAACGGTGGTTTGGGTTTCCAGGGGCCGGGATCGCCCAACGGCCCGCCGTCCCCCCGGCTCGCGCCGGGGGGCTTTTATTGCGTCAAC
>CALGAS010000473.1 GCA_937959175.1 uncultured bacterium
AAAGTTCTACAAGCGTAAAGCCGCTGAAGCGCGGTGGCCGAAGGGAGCGTGACATCGGAGATCTCCTGTTTCACACAAGACAAGACATGCCTATCTCGATAAGCAATCAACGATTGAGCCGCACGACTGCGAGCGAGAACCCCCGCAAGACGGCAGCCGTGTTTTGAAAAACGGAAACGCCGACGTGGCTGATCCCCGACGGCGGCGTTTCGTAAACCTGTTCGCCGACGAGCGTTTCGCCAGCCAGCGAGAAGAGCCGCCAGCGCGGGCCGGCGGTATCCAGGATGAGCGTGCGGGACTGAATGCCGCGCAGCCGGTCGCCACCCGATGGTCCGGCAGGTGCCTGCGGCTGCTGCGGCTCGTGTTTCGCTCGCGACTTGGCCCCCCCCGGCTTCCAGACATGGGCAAGCGCCGGCGCCCGTGGGTCGGCACTCGTGGCAAATCCCAGCGACGCCCAGCCAAAGCTGTTGTCGACGATCTCGATCGTCACCGAGAGCCGGTAAAGATGGCCAGGCTCAGGAGTAAACGGAAGAAACACAGCCCCAGGCGACGACGCAGCCAACCCATCCGCTGCCGCATCAAGCTGCCAGGCGGCCGGGGCGAGCCAGGCCGCATTGCCCACGCCGCCACGCGATGCCGGCGTTGATCCGGCAAGACCACCCGATCCGGCAAATGAATCGCGAAGGAGCGGAACTGACCGCTGATCGTCCCAGGTAAAGGGCAACGGCCGAGCAGCGCTCGCCTCGGGCTCTGGAATCGCCCTCGTGAACGCGATGCTTTTGCCACCAAGTTCCCGCTTCGCTGTGCGATCAGGGTCGACGGCAGCAGACTCGCCCGCCGCCAGCCGCAGCGGCTGCGGCGGCCCGGCGGGAGCCGCGTCGCCGGCCATCCGCGGCAGGAGTTCGACGAGGCCGTCGAATACGCTCACGTTCGTCTCGCCGGCCGCGCCCACCGCCACGCCGAACGACGTGCCGAGGTCGGTGACCGTGGCGGTCGGTGTCTCGACTGCGAACCGTGCCTGGGTCCCGGGGACGTTCGCCGCCGTCTTCCTGAGGGTCGCGGTGAGCCGGCCGGCAGAAAGCCGGCCCGCTGCAAGCGACACGATCTCAAATGTGGCCGGCCCTTCGACGATCGTCGTTGCCCCGCCGTCAAACGCGATCTCGACCAGCCCGCGGACAAGATCAAATCGCTGCCCGGGAAAGAGGCTGGTGTGCCGCCGTAGGGCTGCCGACCCTCCATTGCCTTGAGGTGCCGCCCAGGCCGCATCATGGAGCCGGGTCACATAGGCCACCGAACCGGGCTCCCGTCGAGGCTGAAACGTCCAACCACCAAGCGAGCCCGACCCCACAAACTCGATCGCCGCCCCGACGACCAGGGCCGTCAAAAGGGCTCCGAAGACAAGCATGATCCGCCGCAACGGGCGATCGAGGGCCGCGCCGATCCGGCCCAGCCATGCGGCCCAGCCCGAGGGCTGGCAGGGTTTCTGTCGCTCAACCAGCGGGGATGCAGCTGCCACCCGCGGCTT
>CALGAS010000474.1 GCA_937959175.1 uncultured bacterium
CAATGGCGGCGCCGTCACCACCGCCGAGCGTTCGCTCGTCGCCGAGGCTCGCGTCCGCTGACCGGCGCTTGGATGACCCAGCGAATGTGGCTGCATCCCCGAGGCTCACGTCATCCCGTTCAGGCTTCGATTCGCCTGCGAGCGTGCCGCCGTCACTCAGGCTTCTATCTGGATCGTTCGCGTTCATGCTGTCAGTTCGTGGGGTTTTTATCGGACTGCCAGTTATGCAGTAGGTCGGGAACAGAGTATAATGGAAGTCCCCTCCTTCAGCAGGGTGCTGGCGCGTTTGGTAGCGAGCGAAGGAGATCAGTGTGTTTGATCCGCTTGACCCTTGGCTATACGAACTGTGCTTTCCTGGTGCCGTCTTTGGGGAGACGGAGGTATCGTGCCCGGCATGCGGGGTCCTGCTGACGGTGGCGGTCGATGACCCGATGGGCAGCCAGACCTATTGCTGCCCAGAGTGCAAGACGGGCTTCGTCGTTCATTGGGGCGAATAGGCCGATCTAGTCTCAGGCGTGGCTGTGGCAACCCACGCTGGTCTTTGTGACTACGGGCACTACCGTTTTCATGTCGCCGGCTTTCGGTTTGCCTTCCGCGCTTCATCGCTCCATCAGATCGACACCCGCCCCCGCCTCAGCCATCTCCACGATCTGCGGCAGCAGGACCTCGTATTTCGGAGGCTTTCGCAGCGGAACGGTGACGTCGAGTCCGGGGAGTCCTCCCTCTCTGGGCATTGACCAACGGTCACCATGTTGGAACTCCCACATGGTGGCGGTAGGATCATGGGCCTTCGCCGCCTGGCCGCGGGCCAGCAGGGCCATGGCCGGGATCGCGTTGATCGTGAACCGGGCGACCATCTCGGGCCGAGCCTTTCCCTCGACCTTTTGGGCCTCGACCACGACGTCGCCCACGAGGGCCTTGAGCACCTGGGCGGCGATTCCGACCTCGGCCTGAAGCAACTCACGTAGGTTTTCCGGAGCCGCCCTGAAGTCCGTCTCCCGGATGCTCTTCACCCGGGGCCGCCGGCCGGCCCGCTGGAGTTCCTTGAGCCGCTCCCGTTTGGCGGTGAGCTGCCGCCCCATCTCCTCGGCCTTGGTCACGAGCACGTCGAGATGGGTGACGTCAACCTTGTCGAGCCGATCGGTAAGCCGCTTGAGCTGCCGTTCCTCATTGGCAATCTCCTGCTCGAGCTTCTTGGTCGTCGGGATCGGCTGCCGGGCGCTCCATGCCAGCCGCGCGTTCACGTCGGCCGTCAGGTCGGTGATGAAGTCGTCGGTGAACAGGTGGACCATCACCGCCCCGAGCACGGCGTTGTCGACGATCTTCGCCGACTTGTAGCCACGATTCTTGCAGCCCTTGATCCCATGGTTCGCGTTGAAGCAGAAAAAGCTTTGGTACTTGCTAGTCGAGCGGCCCAGAATCATCGGGGTGCCGCAGCCGCCGCAAATAGGACGGATGAGCACCTTCGGGTACAGGTCCACGCGGTGGGTCTTCTTCTTGCGATCCTTGGCCTTGCGGCCGAAGGATTCCGCTCCAAGGCCGAGTTTCAGCTTCACAGCATCGGCCAACTCATCCGTCAGGATTCGCAGGTGCGGCACGTCCCGCCACAGCCAGTCCTTCTCCGGGATCGCGACGATGCGTTTCTTTCCCGTCTGCCGGTCGGTCACCTGCTTGGTCTTGTGGAAGGCTTCCTTGCCGACGAGCCGCTCACGGGCATAGTGCTTGCGGACGCGGCCGTCGGACCAGGTTTGCTTGCCGCCAACCTTGTGCTCATTGAAGATCCGAGCCACGTCGATTACGCTCTTGCCCTCGTAGGCGATCATATGGGCACCCCGCCGCGTCCACTCCGCCGCCTCGGGGTCGATCTCGACGGCCTTCTCGATCGTGTTCTTGCGCGTGATGACCAGGTTGCCCTCCGCGTCACGTACCTCCACTAGGCGGTAGCCCACGCCCGGCGGGGCGAGGTTTTCCCCGCGACGAAAAGCGTCATCCTGCCCTCTTCGCACCTTAGCCCGGAGCTGGGTGACGAACGCCTCGTTCATCGAGCCCAGCACCGGAAGCAGTAGGGAAGACTGCGGGTTGCTGCTGTCGAACCCGTCGCTGGCCCCGACGATCCGGACTCCCGTCTCGCCGGCCAACTCACCGAGCCGCAGCGATTCGATCGTGTTGCGGCTCATCCGGGAGAGGTCGTCGATCAGGAA
>CALGAS010000475.1 GCA_937959175.1 uncultured bacterium
GGCTTCAGCAGGCCCGCGAAAGCATTCCGCCGGGCATGGGCGATCCCGCCCTGGGGCCGATCGCCACCGGGATGAGCGAGATCTACCAGTTCGAGGTCCGGGCTGAGCCGGGCAGCGGCCACAGCCTGATGGATCTCCGGACGATTCTCGACTGGCAGATCGCCTACCAGCTCCGCAGCGTGCCGGGGGTGATCGAGGTCAACACCTTCGGCGGCGAGTTGAAGACCTACGAAGTCCAGCTCGATCCCGATCGGCTGCTCCGCTACCGCATCTCGCTTGATGAGGTCTTCAACGCCCTCGCCGCCAACAACGGCAACTCTGGCGGTGGAGCGATCCGCCACGGTGCCGAGCAGCGGCTCGTCCGAGCCGAGGGGCTCATCGGTTCGCTCGATGACATTCGCAACATCGTCCTCGAGGCCGGGCCCGACGGCATTCCGATCCGGATCGCCGACATCGGTTCGGTCGCCTTTGCCCCCATGCTCCGCCAGGGGGCGGTCACTCGTGACGGCGACCGGGAGGCGGTCACGGGCATGGTGATGATGATCATGGGAGGAAACTCTCGGCAGGTGGTGGCCGATGTCAAAGAGAAGATCGCCGCCATCGAGAAAACGCTTCCTCCCGGCGTCGTGATCGACACCTTCTACGACCGCACGGAACTGGTCGCCAAGACGATCCACACGATCACCGAGAACATCTCGGTGGGGGTGATCCTCGTGATCGTGATGCTCTTCCTGCTGCTGGGTGATTTCCGGGCGGGGCTGATCGTCGCCGCGGCCATTCCGCTTTCAGCGATGGCGGCGCTCGTGGCGATGCGCTGGGCGGGTGTCTCGGCCAATCTGATGAGTCTCGGGGCGATCGACTTCGGGGTGATCGTCGACGGGGCGGTGGTGATGGTGGAGAACGCCGTTCGCTCGGCCGCCCGCTGGCGGCGGGAGCATGAGGGTTCGGGGCCGGTGCCCAAGGCGGTCTTCCGGGAGTCGGCCCAGGAGGTCGGTACGCCGATCCTGTTTGCCGGGCTGATCGTCGTAATCGTCTTCTTGCCGATCCTCAGCCTGGAGGGCGTCGAGGGGAAGATGTTCCGGCCGATGGCCTTCACGTTCATGTCTGCGCTGGCAGCGGCCGTGGTGCTCTCGGTGACGGTGATGCCGGTGATGGCCTCGCTTTTCCTGGCTCGGCGGGTGAGCGGCAGCGATACCGTCCTGCTCCGCTGGCTCAAGCGGCTCTACGAGCCCGTCCTCCGCCTGGCCATCCGGTTTCCGCTGCCGCTGGTGGCAACAGCGGTGGCGGTCTTCGTCGGCAGCCTGCTGGTGGCGGCCGGGCTGGGCCTCGAGTTCGTGCCGACCCTCGACGAGGGCGACATCGCCATCCAGGCCACCCGGCTGCCGAGCGTCTCCCTCGAGACATCGATCGAGATGACCAAGGCGATGGAGCGGACACTCCTCGAGTTCCCAGAAGTGGAGAGCGTCGTCTCCAAGACCGGCCGTCCCGAGATCGCCAACGATCCAATGGGCGTTCATCAGACTGATGTCTTGGTGCGGCTCAGGGCGGCCCACGGCGGGGATGAGCCGATCGACAAGCCGGCCCTGATCGAGGCGATGCAGGCGGCCCTCGAGCAGAAGGTGCCGGGCAACGCCTACAGCTTCACCCAGCCGATCGAGCTGCGGGTGCAGGAACTCGTGGCTGGTGTGCGATCCGACGTGGGCCTGAGCCTCTACGGCGACGATCTCGACGTGCTCGAGCAGGAGGGCAACCGGATCGTGCGGGCCCTCCGGACGGTGCCCGGAGCAGCCGACGTGCAGGCCCAGCAGGTGGCCGGCCTTCCCTATCTGCGGGTGATCATCCGCCGCGATAAGCTTGCCCGCTACGGGATCAACGCCGCCGCCCTGCTCGACGCGGTCAGCGTGATCGGGGGCCATGTGGTGGGTGAGGTCTTCGAGGGGCAGCGGCGGTTTCCGCTGCAGGTTCGGCTCGCGGCCGACTGGCGAAGCGATCTGGAGAAGCTGACCGCCCTCACGATCGAAGATCCGCAGGGCCGTCCGATCCCGATCTCCCAGCTGGCTGACATCGTGGTCGAAGAGGGGCCCGCCGAGATCAGCCGCGATGCGATTCGTCGCCGGCTCCTGATCCAGTGCAACGTCCGCGGCCGCGACCTGGCCGGCTTCGTCGCGGAGGCCCGGGCGACGGTCGATCGGGAGGTTGCGCTGCCGCCCGGCTACGTGCTCGAGTGGGGCGGGCAGTTTGAAAACCTGGAGCGGGCCAGCAGCCGGCTCCTGGTCGCCGTGCCGGTGGCCTTGCTTTTGATCTTCTCGCTGCTCTATCTGACCTTCGGCTCGGTGAGCCTGACGATGCTCATCTACCTCAACGTGCCAGTGGCGGCCACGGGCGGGATCTTCGCCCTCTGGCTGCGGGGGATGCCCTTCTCGATCTCGGCCGGTGTCGGCTTCATCGCCCTGTTCGGGATCGCCGTGATGAACGGCGTCGTGCTCGTCGAGCACATCCGACATCTTCGTAGCGAGGGCGCCGACTGCCCCACGGCCGTCTTCCAGGGTTCGGTCGACCGGCTTAAGCCGGTCTTGATGACGGCCACCACCGACGCGCTGGGCTTCGTGCCGATGGCCGTCTCGGGCAGTGCCGGGGCGGAAGTGCAGCGGCCGCTGGCGACCGTCGTGATCGGCGGGCTTGCCACCTCGACCTTTCTGACGCTTCTGGTCCTGCCGGCGATCTACCGCTGGTTCGAACCGGCCGCCACCGAATCGGCCGGCTCCTGAGCAGACGACCGGCCGCCCTCCCGCTGGCGGAAGCCGCCTTGCGGAACGCCCCGCCATTGGTTAAACCCCTCGCCCGAGGGGTAAAGTGTGCTGGGCTTCTCTGGCACGAGGCCGCCAGCGACCGACGACCGTTCCAACGACCTGCTGCCGCCATGAAGCACGCCCGGCCCGCATTCGATCTGACGCTCGTCGCGATCGCCGACGAAGGCTACGCCATGCAGCTTGCCGTCGCCATTCGGTCGGTGATCGACCATCTCTCGCTGGCAGCCCGTTGCAGGCTGTTCATCATCGACGCCGGCCTCTCCCGGCAGAGCCGGTCCCGCTGCCGGAGCGCCTGGCACGACGAACGGCTCACAGTGCACTGGATCACGGCATCGCCCCGCCTGGTCGCGGGCCTGCCAGTCTCCGGCCATGTCAGCCAGGCGTCTTATCTTCGGCTCCTGCTCGATGATCTGCTGCCGGCCACCGTCTCGAAGGTGATCTACCTCGACGTCGACCTGGTCGTTCGCCAGGATCTTCTCCGGCTCTGGAACGAGCCGCTGGCGGATCGGGTTGCCCTGGCGGTCACCGACCTGGGCAGCCCCTGCTTCGACGCGGCCTGCGGCCTGCCAACCTACTGGCGATGTCGCGACCATCTCGTCACCGACCGGCCGGTGCCCAACTACCGTGACCTCGGACTCGATCCAGCCGGAAAGTATTTCAATGCCGGCGTGATGGTGATCGATCTGGATCGGTGGCGGCGGGAGCGGGTCGGGCCACGGGCGATCGAGGTTCTCAACGCGTATCGCGAGCATGTGATCTGGTGGGATCAGTACGCCCTCAATGTCATCCTGGCGGGCCGCTGGGGCGTGCTCGATCGTCGCTGGAACCAGGTGGCCCATGTGCATGCCTACCCGTCGTGGCGAGAGAGTCCGCTTGGCAGCGACGAGTTTTGCCGCCTCCGGGATGACCCCTGGGTGATTCACTACTCGTCGGCATCCAAGCCCTGGCATTGCGACTGCGGCCACCCCTGGACCGACGCATTTCTCGAGGTACTCGCCACGACGCCCTGGCGGGGCTGGCGGCGAACCGCTCCCGGACCCGTCCACCGCCATGTGCCTCGCCGCCCGAGCCTCTGGCGTCGGCTCATG
This sequence comes from uncultured bacterium, assembly GCA_937959175.1. Classification (GTDB taxonomy): domain Bacteria; phylum Planctomycetota; class Planctomycetia; order Pirellulales; family UBA1268; genus QWPN01. The sequence goes on from CALGAS010000475.1 coordinate 3,899, forward strand.
AAGGGAGCCCATCACCTGCTGCACCGTCCGTCAGGTCGCCGCTGACAACTCCCCACTGCACGACCAGGCTTGCTCGCCGTCCCTGCAGGACGTAGCATTCACGACTGTCGGTGGTGTCCGAGTCTCTGTCTGGTCATGTGGTGTTGGTTCCCATGTCAACCAAGTCGTTCGAGGCATCGCCGAGGGCTGCCCGAACGTCTCCACGATGCTGGTTACCGGGCTGGAGACCGGCTTCTCTCGCAGTCATCTGGCACCCGCCGGCCGTTCGGCAGGCGTGCTGTGTGCTTGTGATGCTGGTGTTCGCCACCCGGGCTGGAGCCGGCATCCTGCTGTCGGACGCGTGGGGGGCCGCCGACGCCGCCTGCGAGTCGGAAGTCGAATCGCCGACCGAGGAGATCGAGTCTGACCACGACCTGGTCGATGGCCCCGCGGGCTGTTTCTGCCGAGGCTGGCTGCTTTGTCTCGCCCCGACTGCGACGCCGCTGCCGGAATCACCAGCGCTGACAGCGATCAATCTGTCGCATCGGCGTCCGCCGCTGCTCCGCGGCCCTCCCGTCTGACGACCGGCTGCCTCGCTCCGGGCGACAGGCCTGGCTGAGGCTTGCCTGGTGGCATCCGGCCCGAGCGGGCCCGTGTGCCACGGTTGGCTGTCGTCATCCTGGCACCGCTTTGCTCCCTGATCGCCAGCGGAGCATACCGGTCCTGGCCATCCCGATTCTGGGCTTTCTCATCATCACCCCGCCGAGCCTCTCCATGCGCCATTCCTCCTGCTCTGACGTCCGCGCCTCCCGACAACCGGCGAACCGGAACCCCTGGCACCGCCCCGCATTTGCTCGTGCTGTCTCTCACCGGCTCACCCTGTTCGCCGGGGCGTTGGCCCTGACGCTCCTCCCCCAGACAAGGCCGATGCGACCATCGCCGCCTAACACGCTCGGGCTTCGGCCCTGTGAATCGCGTGATCTGTGGTGGTGCCGTGCGGGGTACGGGACTACGAATCCAACGTCATGGCTATTACCTGGAGTTTGGAAAACGACGCCGTGAGGGATGAACCATCACTCAGGACGCTGCCCGCGAGTCCATTGCATCGCTTGGTTCCGTGTGCTTCTTCACAGACCCGGAGACGATCCGCCGCCCTGACTCGCTCTGCCTCTCACGCAAGCGCTGACGGAATTTTGCGACATCGCCGCCGCTGGCCTCCAGCAGGCGACGGCGCACCTCGTGGATTTCAGCTACCACGGGATCGGCGTAAAGGGATTCAGCCGGCATCGGAAAACTCCTCAGGCGTGACGATGAGGGGCGGCGGGAAGCCTTCGGCCCTGAGTGTCTCGTACAGTAAGGGAAGCAAATCCGCATTTGCGATGTGCTTACAGTTCCAGGTCAACAGGTAGTCTACGCCAGCCGTGGCGGCCAAGGCGACGTGCTGAGCATCCGCCGCGGCTTTTGTCGGCAGGAGGTGCCTCGCGAGCAGCAGGTCGGCAAGCCGATCAGCCTCCGCAGACTCTCCAAGGAGCGGCAACCCTTCGAGTAGACGTAGGCGATCCGCCGCTGCCGTCGGATCACCCGCCCCGGTCTCATCCAACACAAGTTGGCTGATGTAGAGGTCGAAGCCGTCGCGACGCTGCTGCCACCAGCGACGTGTCAGCTCTTGACGGGCTTGGAAAATCACGTCGGACTTCGATCGCGCGGTGAGGTAGCCGACGATCGAGGTCTCGACGTAGATCGCACTCATGACGGTTGCAGATGTTTCACGGAACCAATAATTCTGCAGTTCCTTGTAATCTCTCGATGATGCGCCGATAACGGGATTGTTCCCTGCGACTAGGCTCGACCGCAACGTCTTTGCACGGCTAGGGTTTTGGGATGGTTTCGCCCAAATCCGCTCGGGGTGTTACGCAGCAAAAATGCAGCGTAGCGGCGAGTCCAGCGGATGGAGGTCTTACGGGTATTCGCTAACCAATGGCGAGCGATCGCCGCTTCCGCCCACCGGAGAACGGACCGGTCAACGACGGTGCGTTACCCGGTGGCTTTTTCGGGCGACGCAAGCCTGCAGTCCTTCCCGTCGCCACAGGCGTCGCAGCCCGCGGCGGCGGCTCCGGTCGCGACCGCCAGGCAGGCCTGAATCCGGTCGGCGATGATCTGTTGCATCTGCGGATGGAGACCAAACGGGGCCGTCACCAGCCATTCGGTGTGGGGATGCCGGTCGGCAGCAGCCGCAACGAGTGCGGGGATGTCGTGCTTCCAGTGCTTTCCTGGAGAGAGGAAATAGGGAAATACGACGACACGCGTGGCCCCCCGGGCGACACAGCGGTCGTAGGCCGCGGCGATGTCGGGCTGGGCGATTTCCATGTGGGCGGGCTCCACGATCGAGTAGCCCGACGAGGCCCGAAACGCCTTGGCGGCCTCGAGCAGCATCTCGTTGCTCGCCTCCCGGCGGGAGCCATGGTCAACGATGATCACGGCGGTGATGACAGGAGGCTGTGGCATGGTGGTGAGCGTATCGCCTTGTCGGAGAGCGCGGTGCAGAGGCCGTCAGGCCAGGATGCCGTTGACGATCTTCCCGTGCACGTCGGTCAGTCGGTAGCGGCGGCCTTGGAACTTGTAAGTCAGCCGCTCGTGGTCGATGCCCAGCAGATGGAGCATCGTGGCGTGGAAGTCGTGCACGTGGACCGGATCGCGGGCGATGTTGTAGCCAAACTCGCAGGTCTCGCCCCAGGAGATACCCGGCTTCACGCCGCCCCCGGCCATCCAGATCGTGAAGCAGCGGGGATGATGGTCGCGGCCGAAATCGGCCCCCGGCCGGTACAGCCCCTGACAGTAGTTGGTGCGGCCAAACTCGCCCCCCCAGACCACCAGCGTCTCGTCGAGCATTCCCCGCTGGGCCAGATCGGCGACCAGCGCCGCGGCCGGCTGGTCGGTCTCTTTGCACTCGCGGGCCAGCCCTCCCTTCAAGCCACCGTGATGGTCCCAGTCCTGATGGTAGAGCTGGATGAACCGCACGCCCCGCTCGGCCAGCCGCCGGGCCAGGAGGCAGTTGGCGGCGAAGCTGCCGGGGTCGCGGGCGGCCGGGCCGTAGGCCTCGAGCACGTGGGTCGGTTCGTCGGAGAAGTCGGTGACGTCGGGCACGCTGGCCTGCATCCGAAAGGCCATCTCGTAGTTGGCGATCCGGGTCGAGATCGCCGCATCGGGCGTGCGGGCGAATTGATGCTCGTGGAGGGCCCGCAGCCCGTCGAGCAACTGCCGGCGGCTCTCGGCGGAGACGCCCGGCGGGTTGGTGACGGAGAGCACCGGATCGGCCCCCGAGCGAAACCGAACGGCCTGGTGCTTTGCCGGCAGGAAGCCCGCCCCCCAGAGGTGGCTCATCAGGGGCTGGCCGCTCTTGTTCTTGGTGATCAAGACGACGAAGGCGGGCAGGTCGTCTCCGGCGGTCCCCAGGCCGTAGTCCAGCCAGGCGCCGATGCTCGGCCGGCCCGGAATCTGCGAGCCGCTCTGCATGAAGGTCACACCGGGGCCGTGGTTGATGCTCTCGGTGTGCATCGATTTGAT
>CALGAS010000476.1 GCA_937959175.1 uncultured bacterium
ATGGCCCAGCGGCCCGCAGTCCCACCGGCTCGCGCCGGGGGGCTTTTATGGGGCAGGAGGCCCGGATGAGGGGTGCGGGAGGGGAGAGGCCGTGCGAAGCGAGTCGGCGGAAGCTCGCGGGGCGGACGGCGGCGGGGTGGGGGATACACTGGAGGATGCGGGATTGCTCTGAAAACGGTGAGAAAACATGGCAGTGCAGGGACCGGGAGCATGGGTTGTCGCTGCGGCCGCGGCCGTGATCGGGACGGTCGTGGGAGTCGGCGGCGTGGCCCTGCGGGCGACGCTGACGCCCTGGCGGATCGGCGACCTCCCGCCGGTGGTTGGTGAAGTGCCCGCCGACGCCCCCCACGCCGAAGTGCCCGAGACGCGGCACGCCTTCGGAACGATCGGCACCGGCTCGAGCGGGAGCCACCGGTTTGCCATCCGCAACATTGGCCTCAGCCCGCTGACGCTCACCCGCGGCACCACGAGTTGCAGCTGCACCGTCAGCGACTTCGAGACGGACGAGGGGGGTGATTCCGAGGCCCGCAAGACGGTGCCTCCCGGCGGGGAGACGTTTGTGACCGTGACGTGGAAGGGCAAGCCGCCCGGCGGCCCGTTCCGTCAAGAAGTGACCATCAACACCGACGACCCGCGGCGGCCGGAGATCGTGTTTTCCATCGACGGGATGGTCGTGCCGACCTGGCGGGCGGTGCCGGAGTCGATCGTCCTCTCGGCGGTGACCGCCTCGAGCAGCCAGGAGGCGTCGACGACGATCTACACCTACGGTGACGAGCCGCCGGAGGTGCTGGCGGCAGAGATCGCCTCCTCCCAGGCTGCCCAGTTTTTCTCGGTTGCCAGCTCGCCCCTCTCCCCGGAGGAAATCGCCAGCGAAACGATCGCGACCGGCGGGTTTCGTGTCGATGTGAGCATAAGGCCCGGCCTGCCGCTGGGCCGGCTGCGGGAGACGCTCAGGGTGCGGTTCACGATGCCCGAGGAGGTCACGGCTGAGATTCCGATCGAGGGCACCGTCGGCGGTGACCTTGTGCTCGTCGGGCCGGGATGGGATTCCTCTCGGCAGGCCCTGATGCTGGGGACGGTCTCCAGTCGCAAGGGGCTGCGGAGGCGGATTTTCCTGACGGCCAAGGGGCCGGACCGCGAGAGCGTCAAGCCACGCGTGGAGGAGACGGTGCCGGAGTCGCTGGAGGTGAGCATCGGGGAGGGGAAGCCGATCGGCGACGGGGCGGTGCTCCGGATTCCCATCGACCTGGTGATTCCGCCCGGGAGCCGGCCGGTCAACCACATCTGCTCGGAGCAGGGGCCGGCCGGCCGGATCGTGCTGGCGACCGGCCATCCGGAGTCGCCAACCCTCTCGATTCCCGTCTGCGTCGCCGTCGGCCCCTGAGCGGCCGCCCCGACCCCTTGGAGCGTGAGACTCATGACAACGCCCGCCCGCATCGAAGCCCCGACCAACGCCGGCCGTCTGAAGGTGGGCCTCCTGATTGCTGCCTGCCTCGGGGCTGTCGCCCCGGCGGCTGCCACGATGCCCGATCGAGGTGCTGATGTAGCCGAAGGCGTCGTGGAGACGTTCCAGGAGCGCAACGGCAACGTCTTCACCGACTGGCCGAAGCCGAAGGCGGTCCTTGTGCTGACCGGGGAACTCGACGGCTATATCGAGCCCTGCGGCTGCACCGGCAAGGAGAACCAGAAGGGCGGCCTGAGCCGGCGGCAGAACTTCTTGCGGGCGATCGAGGTGGCCGGCTGGGAGGCGGTGCCGCTCGACATCGGCGGCCAGGTCAAGCGGTTCGGCAAGCAGACCGAGGCGAAGTATCAGTCGATCGTCGACGGGCTTCGCGAGATGCGGTACGACGCGGTCGGCTTCGGCCCGGCCGACCTGCGGCTGCCGGCGGAGGAGCTCGTGGCTGCCGTGGCACCGATCGGTGACGAGCCGACGCCCTACGTCAGTGGCAACGTCGGCCTGTTGGGCCTCGACGCCAACATCACGCCCCGGTATCGCGTGGTCGAGGCGGGCGGCCTGAAGATCGGCCTCACGACGATCCTCGGCGACGAGGAGGCCGCCACGATTCGCAACGACGACATCGAGGTGGTGCCGGCGGCCGAAGCCCTGGCGACGATCGCCCCCGAACTCGCCAGAGCTGGCTGCGACCATCAGGTCTTGCTCTGCTTCGCGAGCCCCGAGGAGTCGAAGCGGCTGGCTGAGGCCTTTCCCCAGTTTGACATCGTGGCGACCGCTGGCGGCGGTGACGAGCCGCCCCGAGACCTACCGCTGTTGCCGGGCGGAGCCCGCTTCGTCGAGCTCGGCCACAAGGGCATGTACGCGGTGGCGATCGGCTTCTTTGACGACGCGGCAATGCCGCTGCGGTCGCAGCGGGTGCCGCTCGATGCCCGCTGGGGCGAGTCGAGCGACATGATCGACCTCCTGGCGACCTACCAGCAGAAGCTCGAGACAATGGGGCTCGAGGGGCTCGGGCTTGTGCCCCTCCGGCATCCAACTGGCCGCCGCTTCGCCGGCAGTGCTGCCTGTCAGGAGTGCCACGAAGACGCCTACGAGGTCTGGGAGGGCACTTCCCACTCGATCGCCCTGGAGACGCTGGAGGATGCGCTGCCCCGGCGGGACGGCGACCCGGAGTGTCTCTCCTGCCACGTGGTCGGCTGGGCCCCGCAGCGGTTCGAGCCCTTCGAGGGAGGCTTTGCCGGGATGGACAAGACCCCGCACCTCGCCCATCAGGGCTGCGAGAACTGCCACGGTCCGGCGGCCGCCCACACGGCGGTCGAGCGGGGCGATGTGCGGGCGACCGAGGCTGAACGCGACCGGCTGCGTGCCGAGTTGGCGATGACGATCGAGACGCCCGAGGGACGGGAGAAGGTGGTCAACAACTGCCTCGAGTGCCACGACCTCGACAACAGCCCCGAGTTCGACTTCGACGAATACTGGCCGGCCGTCGAGCACTGAGCGGCCGTCAGCGGCGGGCCGGTTGGAGCGAGAAGTCGAACTGGTTGGGCCCCGCCTCGGTCACCTCGGCGGTAAGTTCGCTTTCGAGGTTATAGCGGGCCGGGATGTACATCTCGTTGACGACCTGTTCGCCGCTCGGCTTGGGCTTGGCTCCGG
>CALGAS010000477.1 GCA_937959175.1 uncultured bacterium
AACGACCTCAAGCGGGTGCTCGCCTATTCGACGATCAGCCAGCTGGGCTACATGTTCGCGAGCCTCGGCACCGGCACCCTGCTCGGCTTCACCGCCGCGATCTTCCACCTCGTCACCCACGCCTTCTTCAAGGCGCTGCTCTTCCTGGGAGCCGGCTCGGTGATGCACGCGATGGGGGGCGTGATCGACATGCGGCGGTTCGGCGGCCTCCGGCGGGTGATGCCGATCACCGCGGCCACGTTCCTGGTCGGCTCGCTGGCCCTGGCGGGGATCGCCCCCTTCGCCGGGTTCTTCAGCAAGGACGAGATCCTCGCCTCCCTCCACGCCCGCGGCTGGCCCGACGCCCACGCCGAACATCACGAGGCCGACCCCCACGAGGGCCATGCCAGCCTTGCTCTGCCGGCCACCAGCCCGTTCCAGGCCGTCAGCCTCCGCAGCGAGACCGGCGGTTCGACCAGCGGAGCCGACGAGTCTGCCGGCACCTTCCGCACCCTCTACTGGATGAGCCTGTTCACCGCCTTCCTGACCGCCTTCTACACCTTCCGGGCGGTCTTCATGACCTTCACCGGCCCGACCCGGGTGCCCGACGAGGCGGGTGATCACGCTCATGAGTCACCGCCGGTGATGACCTGGCCGCTGATCGTGCTGGCCGTTGCGGCGACCGTCAGCGGCTGGTGGCTGTTCTCGACCCATGCCCTGGCCGACTTCCTGGCCGCCACGCCCTCGCTGACGGCCCCGGCCGTCGCGGCCACCGCGACGCCCCACGCCTTCCATCTCGATCTTGCCCTCCAGGGCACCTTCGCCGCCGTGGCCGGCATCGTGTTGGCGGCCGCCGGTCACTTCGGCCGCCGCAGCGACGGTCCCCAGCCGGAGCGATATCTCGGCCCCTTCGAGACACTCTTTGCCCACCGGTTCTTTATCGACGAGATCTATGCGGCCCTGGTCGTCCGGCCACTGGAGTTTGTCGCGATGCTCTCCGCCTGGTTCGATCGGTCAGTGGTCGACGGCCTCGTCGATTTTGTGGCCCGGATCCCCTGGGGCATCGGGGCGGTGGTCCGCCGGCTGCAGTCGGGCCTCGTCCAGCGGTACGCCGTCGCCGGTGCCCTCGGCACGCTCCTGATCGTCCTGATGCTCGCCTGGCGGCTGCGCGGCTGATCGTCGTTCTCCCATTCCCGACCCAACAAGACTGTCCTCCACTCGGTACCGCGATCCACTTTTCATGAACGGCTTCAGCCCCCAGACGCACCTGCTGCTGACGATCGTCACTCCGCTGGTCGGCGGAATCGTCGCCTGGGCGGTCGGCTCCCGCGGCCTCTCGGCAGTCCGCCAGAGCGCGGCGGTCTCGACCCTGGCAACGCTTGCCCTGGCCGGCTGGCTGGTGATCCGGGCGCTGGCCGATCCGGGGCTGGCCGCCGGCCTCCCCTTTGCCCTCGTGGAGGCCCCCTGGCTGACGGGCGGCTTCTTCGACGTCCGGCTCTCGCTCGGCCTCGACGGGCTCTCGCTCTGGATGTTTGGCCTCTCGGCCCTGCTCTCAGTGACGGCGGTCTTCGTCAGTTGGGAGGCCGTCACCGACCGCCCGGTCGGCTTCTACACCCTGCTGCTCGTGCTCGAGTCGGCGATGCTCGGCGTCTTCGCCGCCCGCGACCTGCTCCTCTTCTACGTGTTCTTCGAGTTCACCCTCGTGCCGCTCTTCTTCCTGATCGGCATCTGGGGCCACGAGGAGCGGCGAAAGGCGGCGGTGAAGTTCTTCATTTACACGCTGGCCGGCAGCCTGCTGACCTTCCTCGGCCTGCTGGTGATCGTGCTCTGGTCCACTGCCCATACCGGCATGGTCACGTTCGACATCGAGTTGCTCACCGACCACATGCAGACCGATCCCCTGCCGATGACGGCCGCCGGCGGCTATCTCCAGATGGTTGTCTTCCTGGCGCTGCTGGCCGGTTTTGCGGTCAAGGTGCCGATCGTGCCGCTGCACACCTGGCTGCCCCTGGCCCACGTCGAGGCCCCCACCGGCGGCTCGGTCGACCTGGCCGGCGTGCTCCTCAAGATCGGGATCTATGGCTTCCTGCGGTTCTCGATGCCGATGCTCCCGGAGGCGACGGCCGTCGCGGCCCCCTGGCTGTTTGCCCTCGGGGCGGTGGGGATCATCTACGGGGCGCTAGTCGCGCTGGTGCAGACCGACCTCAAGCGGCTCGTCGCCTACTCGTCGGTGAGCCACATGGGCTACGTCGTGATGGGCCTCTTCGCCCTCACGCCGGTCGCCATCGAAGGGGCCAACATCCAGCTGATCAATCATGGCCTCGCCTCGGCGGGCCTGTTTGCGATCGTGGGGATGCTCTACGAGCGGTTCCACACCCGCAGCATCGCCAACCTCGGCGGGATCGCCGCCAAGGCCCCCTGGCTGGCGGTGTTCTTCATGCTGTTCACGTTTTCGAGCATCGGCCTGCCCGGCCTCAACGGCTTCGTCGGCGAGTTCATGATCCTGGCCGGCTCCTTCCAGCGGGCCTGGAGCGGCGTCTCGGCCGCCTGGCAGACCTGGTATCTCAGCCTCGCCCTCCTGGCGGTCGGCGGCGTCGTGCTCGGCGCGTGGTACATGCTCTGGGCGGTGCAGCGGGTCTTCTTCGGGCCCTCCCGCGAGCCTCCCCGCCACGGCGAGGAGCCGGCCGAGAGCCTCGACATCCGCTGGCATGAACTGGTGGCCCTCGCCCCACTGGCGGTGTTCGTGCTCTGGATCGGCCTCGCCCCGGGCACCTTCCTCGGCCCCGTCTCGGCCTCGGTTCGCGAGACGACCGGCGAGGCTGCCATCGCCTTCGCCGCCCGGATGGCCGAGGAGCCAGCGACAGCCGATATCGTCGACCAGTCGATCAGTTCCCCGCCCCTCGCGGTGCTGCCATGACCTCGCTTGAATCCTTCAGCCTTCTCTCGCCCGAACTCGTCCTGCTTGGGGCGGCCCTGGTCGCCTATCTCGGCGGGGCGTTCGTCGGGCTGCGGCAGGGCTGGCTGGTGGCGATCCTCGGGATCGCCGCGGCGATGGTCCTCTCCGGCGGCCAGCCGGCCGGCGGGGCGGCCGTGGCCTCCGGGCCGGTGAGCATCGATGGCTTCTCGATCTTCGTGCGGTGGGCCGTGCTGGGCATCGGTCTGCTCCTGGCCCTCGTGCAGTCGGGCGACATCTTCGCCGCGGCGGTCAGTCGTGGGCCGGGGCTGCATCGCGGCGGTACTTGCGAGGAAGCCGGCACCTTCCTCGTGATGCTTGCCGGGATGTCGCTGGTGGGCGTGGCAGGCGATCTCGTGCTGCTCTTTACGGGCCTCGAACTCGTCTCGATCCCGACCTACATCCTGCTGGGCCTCAAGCGGACCGACGCCCGCGGCCAGGAGGCGGCGATCAAATACTTCTTCCTCTCGCTGCTGGCCTCGGCGGTGTTTCTCTTTGGCGCGACCACCCTCTACGGGATCGCCGGCACGACGAGCCTGGCAGGCATCGCCGACGCCCTCCAGGCAGCCGGCGGCACGAGCACCGCCGGGATTGCCACGGTTCTCCTGCCGGTAGCCCTCGGGATGACCGTGGTCGGCACGGCCTTCCGGCTGGCCGCGGTGCCGATGCACTTCTACGCCCCCGACGTCTACGAGGGCACGAGCCCCGGCAACGCCGCCCTGCTCTCGACGCTCCCCAAGCTTGCCGGCGTTGTCGTCCTGGGACGGCTGCTCGCCCTCGGGATCACCGCCGAGCCTTCCCCGGCCGGCATCGGCCCGGCGGCGATGGCCCATCTCGACCTCTTCTGGCAGCTGACGGCCATCCTGGCGGCGATCACGATGACCGTCGGCAACATCATGGCCCTCTGGCAGCGAAACCTCCGCCGTCTGCTGGCCTGCTCGTCTATCGCCCATGCCGGCTACCTGCTCGTGGGCGTGGCGGTGGCGGCTGCAGCCGCAGCCACGCAGGCCGCCAGCCCGCTGGGTGACGTCGCCGCCACCGAGCTCCGCTGGACGCTGGGCCTGGGGGGCATGTCAGCCGCGCTTTTCTATCTGGCGACGTACGTCCTGCCGACGATCGGCATCTTCGGCGCGGTCGCCTACTTGGGCCACCGCTGGCCGGAGTGGACCGCCACCAGCGGCCCCCGCCCGCCCCGCGAGGAGATCACATCGGTCGACGACCTCGACGGCCTCTCGGGCACCAACCCGGTGGCCGCCTTCGCGATCGCCCTCTTTACGCTCAGTCTGGCCGGCATCCCGCCGCTGCCGGGCTTCTGGGGCAAGCTCACGCTGGCTGCGTCGGCCCTCGAGGTCGACTGGACGAGTCCGCTCATCTCGGGCAGCCGGCGGGCCTGGTTCGTCTCACTGGCGGTGATCCTGGCGGTCAACGCTGCGATCGCGGCGGCCTACTACCTGCGGATTATCGCGGCGATGTACTTCAAGAGCACCAAGCGGGGCGTCCAGGCCGACGGCGGCCTGGCCGGCGGCCTGGCGATGCTGGCCTGCCTGGTGCTCGTGGCTATGCTGACGGTGCAGCCCCGCGGGCTCCTGGCAGCCGCCACCCGCGCCGGCAAGAGCCTGACCAGCCCGGTTCCGGCAGCGGTCGCCGACGAGTCGCTGGCCCAGATGTCTGACGCGGGCCAGGAACGGCTCACCGGGAAACCGGCCATTCCGTGAGGGGTTGTCCGTGCCCTGGACCGGCCTTGCTGGCAAGCGGAGCCAGGGATGGCGGGAGCGTGGCCAGCATGGAGTGAGCGAAGGCCAGGAGGGCCGCCGCGAACGTCCGGGCGACGGGGCACGGACAGCCCCGGCT
>CALGAS010000478.1 GCA_937959175.1 uncultured bacterium
CGGAGCCGCAGCGGCCCCGGCTGGCGGAAATACCTCGACTGGGACGCGCTCGAGGCCCAGGCCCAGACCGACGATCCCGACTTCGACACCCTCGCCAAGCTCTATGGGCGGCTCGACGCGGGCGAGAACGGCCTGCAACTGCCGCAGTTTGCCGGCGTCCGTCGCGCCCTGGGCGGGTTGCTCGAGGCGGTCGGCACCGCCCGCAATCCCGAGGCCGACGCGGTCTACGAGAAACGGCTCGAGCGGCTCGCCGGGGCGGTTGCCGCCGCCGCCTCCTCCGGCACTCCCGAGCCGCTCGACTCGGTCGGCCCGATCCTGGCCCGCCTCGAGGAATCGGGCCAGGGGGCGGGCGTCGTCAGCCGGCTGCGGCGGGCCTTTGGCCGGCCCAACCTCCTGCTCGAGGTCGACGAACGGCTGCTCTCTCGGGCAGTCAATCGCCTGGTCGATGAGGTGGCCCCGGTCAACGATGTTCTCCTCGGCACCCGGGTGCGGGGCACCGGCCGGACGACCGGCTTCGTCACCCTCGACTTCCGCCCCGACTTCGAGCGGGCCGTGGTCGATCTGCGGCTCGACGCCACCAACCGCTCGCGGACCCGCGGTGGCAAGGGGCCGGTCACGGTTTACACGCTGGGCACCACCTCGATCGACGCCTTCAGGCGGGTGTTGATCGATGACCAGGGCCTGACGGCCATGCCGGTCGCGGCCCATGTCTCGGTCGACACGAAGACGACCGGGATCGGCGTCAACAAGCGATTCGGGAAGCGGCTGATCCGGCGGATCGCCAGCCGCAAGGTGGCCGAGATGAAGCCCCGCGCTGAGGCTATCTCCGAGCGGCGGGCCCGCGACCGGGTCCGCCGGCAGTTCGAGGCCGAGACGGCCGAACCGATCGCCCAGGCCTCCCGTGACTACCAGACGAAGTTCCGCCAGCGGCTCAAGGGCCGGGGCTGGTATCCGGAGATGCTCCATCTCAATACCGACGACTCGCGGATGTATGTCACCGCCCGCAAGGCGCTGCCCGACCAGGTCGCTGCCTTCAGCCGGCCGCCGGCGGTCGATGGCGACGCGGTGCTCGGAGCCCGGCTCCATCAGTCGTTCTTCAACAACCTCGCCGAGCAGGAACTGGCGGGCCGCACGCTCACCAAGGAGGAACTCGAGGAGCAGATGAAGAAGGCGGGCCGCGAGATGCCTCCGGCCCTCGAGAGCGACGCCGACCAGCCCCCCTGGAGCATCACCTTCGCCAAGCGGAAGCCGGTCGAGCTGACCGTCGGCGAGGGCACGCTGAAGATGACCGTCCGCGGCAGCCGCTACACCTCGGGCGACCGGGAGTTCGACGCGATGGACGTCTGGGCCACCTACCGCATCGATTCGGAGGGGGGCCGGATCCGGCTGGTCCGGGTCGGCGACGTCGAGATCTACCCGCCCGGCTTCGTGCCGGGCGGCGGCGAGAAGCTCTCGGTCCAAGAAACCTCCCTCCGGGGCACCCTCCAGAAGCGGTTCAACAAGGCCTTCGACGAGGTCGTCGAAATCGACCCGCCCGAACTGCCGGGCGAACTTGAGTCGGCCGGGCCGCTGCCGATCGAGCAGCTCGTGGCCCGCAAGGACGGCTGGGTCGTGGCCGGCTGGCGGCAGCCCGACCGCGTCATCAGCGAGACCCTTGTTGCCGATCCCGTCCCTGGTGAGATCATCATCCGGGAGGAGATCATCCCTGAGGAGCCGGTCGTCCACGGCGGGGTGATCTTCGAGTCAGCCGACCGAGCGGCGGCTGGCGCCGCGAGCGTGGTCTTCGCCCAGCCATGACCGCCGCCGAACTCCAGCGGGCGATCGAGCTGGCACTCGCCGGCAAGTGGCACGAGGCCCACGAGCTCGTCCAGGCCGACGAGGCCGACCCGACCGCCTGCTGGATCCACGCGGTGCTCCACAAGATCGAGGGCGACCCCGGCAACGCTCGCTACTGGTACCGCCGCGCCGGCCGGCTCGACTGCGTCGACCGCGAGCCGACCGAGGAACTGGCCGCGATCCGCGACTCACTGCAGGGCTAACCAGCCTTCTCTCGTGAATCCGGATTCCATGTGTCCTCGTGTTGGAAAAGGGTACAGGCACCTCGCTTCGCTCGGAGCCAGTCC
>CALGAS010000479.1 GCA_937959175.1 uncultured bacterium
GAGTTTGCGTCGACAGCAGGGTTTTCGCAGTCCGTACCGCCCGCAGCCGAACAGTCAAAAAAGTCACGGATTGGTCAGCCGTCGAGGCCGCTCGTTCCCCCCGGCCGGGTGGACGCAGCCGTCTCGGCGGCCCGAAACCCGCTCTCCCTGTGGCTGCCGTCGCAAAATGGCCGCGTGCCCGAGCGGCCGCAGCGGCAGAGGGCCACGGCTCGCTTTCCGAGGGGGAGCTGAAACTCGCACCCCTCATGATCGATCACCCGAAAGCCTGGCCCGGCTGATGAGCCGCCGCCGGGCACCTCGACCACCAGCGGGCCGTTCTCTCGGCATCGCAGCGTGATGACGCCGGGCCGGGCCCACGGCGAGCCGGCGTCGTCACCAGAGCCTGGCTGGCCCTCGTCGCCCTGCCCGGCGGGCTCCGGGCCGGTTTCGCTCATGGCTGCGGTGCCGGCGGGGTGAAGCCTGGGGCCTCGCGGACACGGATCAAAACCCGAACCGGAGCCGAGGCGGATGCAGCGGCAGCCTGCCGATCGGCCGGCTTCTCCCCGCCAGATGCGTCCTCGGCTCTGGCCGCCTCCTCGGCTGCCGCTTCACCCGGAGCGACGCCATCGGCCCCCACGCGCTTGAGAAAGGCTGCCACCTCGCCGGGCGGCCCGACGAGAAAGACCGCCTCGTCGTCGAGGAGGCTCGTCACGGCAGCAGCATCCCGTCCAGCCTCTTGCCTGGCCCGCGGCCCGGCTTCGTCACCCGCTGTCTCTGCGGACTCGAGCCGAAGTCCGCTGGCGGCAAGCAGTTCGCCGAGTTCTTCGCGTCCTTCAGCCCCCCAGACCTGAATCGTAATCACCTCCGGGGACGGCGGTGCGGCGGCGGTCAGTGATGCCACCGCTTCCGCGTTGGCGGCGAGTTTTTCGACAGGCTGCGTTCGGAGCCGGGCCGCCGCCGCTGCTGGCGGCGCCGCGGGATCGCCACCGGCCAGCTGGCGGCGAGCCGACTCTTCGGCAGCCCGTCCGCTGCGAAGTTCCGCCCCGCCCCGCGACCCGGGCCCAGCCGCCCGGGCGAGCGCGTTTGCTGGCAGGGCAGCGGCCTCCGGGCTGCCGGCCGCCTTGCGAGCCACCCGATTGCCACCGGCCACCTGATCGGCTTCGACCGCGGCAGGCAGGTCGGCCAGCATGTCGGCGTCCTCCAGTTCATCCGACACACGCCCCGCCGGCTCGATGGGCACCATGGCGACCTGCTTCGCCTCATCACCCGGCAGGTTGAGCAGCACGGCCACCAGCAGACCGGCTGCCAGGGCCCCGGCCAGCGACATCCACGGCCAGGGCCGGCCCTGCGAAGGGCTTCCCGGCTCGGCCGGCGTGAGATCGGCGTCTGCGTCGGCGTCAGCCTCGGCTCGCTCGCTGGCCAGCCGTTCGGTCTCGATCTCCCGCCACTCCTCGGCCACGATCCGCTCGTCGTCGCCGCCGGGGCTTGTTTCCGCTACCGTCTGCATGACCTGGTCGACAAAGCCAGCCGGCGACTCCATCGCCGGCACGGAGGCGGCCGCCGCCTTGATCGCCTTCATGTCGGCAACGAGCCGGCTGAGTTCCTCGGAACGGCCGACTGCCTCCTCGACCGTCGCCGCTTCGGCAGCCGGCAGGCGGCCGTCGATCCACTCGCTGAGCCGCGGGTCGTCGGGAGAAAGCGGTGCTGAATCGTCTGCAGGCATGGTGGCAGTCATAGGTGGCTGGTCAGGATTCGGCGAGGATCATTCGCAGTTCCACTCGGCCGCGATGAAGCCGGCTGCGGACGGTGCCGATCGGGATCTCCAGCGTCGCGGCGATCTCTTCGTAGCTGGCATCCTGCATGTCGGCGAGCACCACCACTTCCCGGAACCGATCGTCGAGCCGGTCGAGGGCCCGGCCGATCCGGCGGGCGAGTTCTTCCCGCTCGAGCCCCGCCGATACCGAGACCTCGGGGGCCGCTGGCTCCGCCAGCCGACTGCGACCGTCGGCCCCGACCGCATCGAGCGAGGCTGCGGGGCGACGCCGCCGAGCGGCGGCCCTGGCCTGATTGACGGCGATCGCATGGAGCCATGTCGAGAATCTGCTTTCCTGGCGAAAGGAGGCAAGGTGGCGATGGGCCGCGAGGAATGTCTCCTGCGCCAGATCGATCGCCTGCTCGGGGCAGCCTGACAGGCGTCTGAGCAGGGCCACGATCCGATCCTGATGCCGCTCGACCAGGCCCCGGAAGGCCTCGGCATCGCCCGCCACCGCCCGGGCAACCAATGCCCCGTCGGCCTCGGACTGCTGCTCGATCATGCCTTCCGGCTGGCCGGTCACGCGTCACCATGCTCCCTATTCAGATGCAGCCCGCCCTGGAAAGGTTCCCGCGGGCGATCGCTCGGGCTGCCGCGAGATCCACCACCATAGCCCCGCTGCGGCAGCCAGCAACACGAGGGAAATCAGCGCTGAGATTGACAGCGGCGTGCCGAGGGCGGCCGGCTCGTCGACCCGAATCTCCTCGAGCAGCATCCGGGAGATCGGATGGAGGGTCAGCACGAGGGCAAAGACTTCCCCCTCGCGGCGGGCAAAGGGCGTGTAGGCCACCGCCAGGAGGGCGAGCAGGCCGGCGTCGATCGCGGCGTAGAGCTGGGCGGGATGCACCGGCACGCTCGGGCCGCCGGGAGCGAGCGGATACTTCGCGGCCACCTCCGTCGCAGCCGGAAACGAAACGGCCCAGGGCAGGTCGCAGGGGCCGCCGTAGCAGCAGCCGTTGAGGAAGCAGCCCACCCGGCCGATCGCCAAGCCGACGAGCAGCCCCGGGGCCACCACGTCGGCGAGGCGGAGGATGTCGAGGCCGCGGCGGCGGGCAAATCGCCAGGCGGCCAACGCGGCGGTCGGCAGCGATCCAAAGACCACCAGCCCGCCGGCGGCGATGTTGACGCAATCGCGGAGCGACTCGGCCAGCGGCTTGCCGGCCGCGAAGAACTGCTCGTGGTATTCGATCACGTAAAAGAGCCGGGCACCGACAAGCCCCCAGATGAAGACCTCGGTCGCCAGGGCGAGGATCGTGTCGGCGTCGATCCCGACCCGGCGGCCCCGCACCACCGACAGCCAGGTGCCGGCGGTGGCCGCCAGCAGCAGCATCACGCCGTACCCGCGGATCGGGATGCCCGCGCCGTCGTCGAGCCAGGGCAGCACCCAGCCGAGCATCGCCGCCACGACCGCCAGCGGCAGCCAGAGCTGGCGGAGGGCCGGGCCGAGGCCCTGCCGCCTGGCTGCCCAGGCCAGCCAGCC
>CALGAS010000480.1 GCA_937959175.1 uncultured bacterium
TCAAGTCGGTGCAGTACATGACGACGTTTCTTCGGCGACACACCGGGCTCACGCCAGCCCGACTCCGCGGGGTGGAGCGGGCCCGGCACGGGATCTGAGCCCGTGGCAGGGCTACGAGCGTGCTATGCTGCCGGCATGCATCACGCTCCGATTCATGGCATTCTCACGCCCCACATCGTGCCGCTCGACGAGGCCGGCGGCATCAACGAGCCCGAGCTCCGTCGCTATGTCGACTGGCTGATCGAGAAAGGGGTGCATGGCCTGTATCCGAATGGCTCGACCGGTGAGTTCACCCGTTTTTCGGTCGAGGAGCGACGCCGCATCATCGAGATCGTGTGCGAGCAGGCGGCTGGTCGCGTGCCGGTGCTCGCCGGGGCGGCCGAAGCCAATGTCTCTGAGACGCTCTCCGCCTGCGAGACCTACCACGGCTACGGCGCCAGGGCTGTCGCCATCGTGTCGCCCATCTACTACAAGCTGTCGCCCGAGAGCGTCTTCGCCTATTTCCGCGAAATTGCGATCCACAGTCCTATCGACGTCACGCTCTACAACATTCCGATGTTTGCCAGCCCGATTGATCTGCCGACGATTCGGCGGCTGGCGGAGTTCGAGCGGATCGTGGGCATCAAGGATTCGTCGGGCGATCTCGCCGGCATGATGCGCTTGATTCAGGCGGTGCGTCCGGTGCGGCCCGACTTCGTTTTCATGACTGGCTGGGATGCGTTGCTCGTGCCGATGCTGCTGGCCGGCTGCCAGGGGGGCACTCATGCCACAAGCGGCATCGTGCCCGAGCTGACCCGGGCGATCTACGATCTGACGCACGCCGGCCGAATCGACGAGGCCTATCGGCTCCAATACCAGCTCCTCAACCTGTTCGACGCTCTTTTCACCGCCGGTGATTTTCCCGAAGGATTTCGGCTCGCCACCGGACTCCGGGGCTTTCGCTTCGGGGCCGGTCGACAGCCGCTCACCGCAGCGCAACGAAGTGCGCTTGCTGCCGCTGGGGAAGAGATTGGTCAGAGGATTGAACGACTCCTTGCCGATCCGCTCCTCGAGGCGATCGAGCCGACGCCGAGCTGACCTCGCACTCACACCGGCCTGCCGCGGTCAGCCTCACCCGGCGTCCGCTCGCCCGGTTGGCGGGTCGCTACGCCGAGGCGGGATGGCAGGCGGGCCCGACCGGCTCGAACGACTTGTAGCCCAGCACGAACTCCTGGTGCCCAAGGGCCTCCGACACGGTCGGCATGCCAGCGGCCACCTGCTCGACCAGGGCGACGATTTCGTCGCCGACCTCAGGCAGCGTGCCGCGGCCCTCGAGAATGCGGCCCGCGTCGATGTCCATGTCGCCGGCCAGATTGCGGAAGGTCTCGGGATTCGCACAGACCTTGATGACCGGCGAGATCGCCGAGCCGACCACGGAGCCGCGGCCGGTCGAGAACAGGGTGACGTGCGACCCGCAGGCGATCAGCTCGACGATCTCGGCGGTGTCGTTGACGTTGGGGAAGCCGAACCGCACCTCCCCGTCCGGCACGACGTCGAGGAGGTACAGGCCGCCGGACTGCGGCACGTCGCCGGGCTTGAGCAGCCCGGCGATCGGTGCCGACCCGCTCTTCGAGAAGGCACCCATGCTCTTCTCCTCCTGGGTAGTGAGGCCGCCATCCGCGTTGCCCGGGGCGAAACTGCCGTGGCCGAGGGTCGCGTAGTAGCGGGCCGCCTTCTCCACCGAGCTGACGAGCTGGAACCCGACCGCGGGCGTGGCGGCCCGGCTCGCCAGGATCCGCTCGCAGCCGATCAGTTCGCCCGTCTCCTCGAAGATGCAGGTGGCGCCGGCCGTGACCAGCCGATCGAAGGCCAGGCCGATGGCCGGATTGGCCGTGATCCCGCTGGTTCCGTCGCTGCCACCGCAGATCGTGCCGACCACCAGTTCATGCAGGGCAAGCGTCGCCCGCGGCACCGCCTCCAGACTGCGAAGCATCCGCTCGACCCGCGTCCGCCCCTCGGCGATGGTCGCTCGCGTGCCGCCGCATTCCTGGATCACGAGCAACTCCGCCGGCCGGCCCGACCGCCGGACCGCCTCGAGCAGCCCGGCCCGGTTGAATCCCTCGCAGCCCAGCGACACGAGCAGCACCCCGCCCACGTTGGGATGGGTGGCCAGGGCTGAAAGCATCTGAAACGAATACTCGTTGGGATAACAACCTCCAAACCCGAGCAGGTGCACGCCCGACTCGCGGAACGGCAGCTGGATCTCGCGGGCCACGTGATGGCCGCATTCGACGAGGTAGATGACGGCCAGCGTGTTGCGGATGCCCTTGCGGCCGTCGGCCCGCAGAAACGCATCTCCGCGAACTCGAATCATGAAATGGCTGCTTTCCGAAAGATCCGCTCCGTCTCGAGCGTGTACGTCGGCAGATAGTCGCTTTGCATATTGTGCAGGTGGACGTGCTGGCCGGGTGCGATCGCACAGGTCGCCGACCCGATCGCGACACCGTACTTGATAATCTTTTCGCCGTTGGCAATCGCCCGCCGAGCGATCTTGTGCCCCAGCCCCAGATCCCGGTCGAGCGTCACCTCGCCCTCCTCGAGCTCCGCCCGAGATCCGGCGGCGAGCCGTCGCACCACCACCGCCACATTGTCGAGCGGCGAGAGCAGGATGGCGTCCATCTGGAACCCGGTGACGGCGAAGCGGTCGAAGAATCGATCCGTAGGGTACTGTATGGGCCGTCGCGAGGTTTTGCCACTGGGAACCGGCCGAAAGCCCGATGCCGACCACCGTCTCCAAGCCGCCGGCCACGATCCGGCAATCGCTGGCCTATCTCGGGCCGGGAATCATCCTCGCCAGTTCGATCGTCGGATCGGGCGAGCTCATCGCCGCCACCACCGTGGGCGCAGAGGCGGGGTTCGCGCTGTTGTGGCTGATCATCATCGGCTGTGCCATCAAGGTGGCCGCCCAGGTCGAGATCGGCCGCTCGACACTCACGTGGGGCCGGACGCCCCTCAAAGCCTTTGACGGCGTGCCTGGGCCGAGGCTGGCGGGAAGGGGCTGGGTCTACTGGGGCTGGGCCATCATGACGGCCCTGATCGTCGTGCAGCAGGGAGGAATCCTGGCCGGCGTCGCCCAGTCCCTGGCCGGGGGCGTCCCGCTGACGCCGGCGGGCCGGGCGTGGAACCGCCTCCACGACGAGGCGACCGCCCTGCGGATCGCCGCCGCCTCGGCGAGCCGCGGGGGCGATGCGGCCAGAGCGGCCGAACTCGCCGCCGAGTTGGCGACGCTCGACCAGGAAAACCGCGGCCTCGCCAGGCCGATCGACGGCACGCTCTGGGCGATCGTCGTCGCGGTGGCCACGTCCTGCCTGTTGGCCTTCGGCCGCTACGGGGTGATCGAGCGGTGCGCCATCGTGCTCGTGGGCGGCTTCACGCTCGTCACGCTTGCAGCGCTGGTCATGCTGCAGTTCGATCCCACCTGGGCCATCTCCAGGAGCGAACTGGCCGGCGGCCTGCTGCCCTCCATCCCCCCTGCCGTCGGCGGACGGTCGCCCTTGGTGGCGGCGCTCGCCACCTTCGGCATCATCGGCGTCGGGGCCGCCGAGCTGATGTTCTATCCCTACTGGTGCCTGGAAAAGGGCTACGGCCGCGCGGTGGGGCCGCGGGACGACTCGCCGGAATGGGCGGCCCGGGCCCGCGGCTGGATGCGGGTGATGCAGCTCGATGCCTGGGCCTCGATGATCGTGTACACGGTGGTCACCGTCGCCTTCTACCTCCTCGGGGCCGCCACGCTCGGTCGGCTGGGCATCCTGCCCGAAGGGGACGAGATGGTTCGGTCCCTGGGGGCCATGTACGCCCCCGTGTTCGGCGACTGGGCGGCCAACGTGTTCCTGGCGGGCGCGTTCTGCGTCCTCTACTCGACGCTGTTCGCGGCCGCCGACGGCAACTCGCGGATCGTGGCCGATGGTCTCGTGCTCGCCGGCGTGGTTGCCGACGACGAGGCGTCGCGGAACCGCTGGACGCGGCGGGTGGCAATCGCCTGGCCGTTGGGCGCGCTCGTGCTCGCGTTGCTGATCCGGGCCCCCGTGGCGATGGTGCTCGCCAGCGGGATGGCCCAGGCGATGATGCTCGCCGCGCTCGGCGTGTCGGTGCTGTTCTTCCGCTACCGCGAATCCGATCCGCGGCTGGTGCCCTCGCGATGGTGGGACGCCCTGCTCTGGCTGTCGTCGATCGGCTTCCTCATCGTGGGCACGTGGACGGCCTGGCAGAAGGTCGCAGACCTGTTCTCGAAGTGACCCCGATTTCGGGTTTCAACGGGAAATTGACGTCCGTCCGGGGGATCGATAGACTCAATACTGTTCGGACAGTGTGTCGATAAAACAAACCGGATCGCAGCCCGCTCCGTACGGTCTCCGTACGACCCCGCCTCCCCGGAGCCGCTTCCATGTCAGCCGCCGATCACCGGTCGTTTTCTGCAAACCGCCCCGGCCCCGCAGGCTGCCGAGGCTTCCGCCGACTCTCCCGCCGCGCGGCCCTCCGGGCCGGAAGCGTCGGCGCCCTGGGGCTGTCGCTGGCCGACGTCCTCAGCCTGCAGGCCGCCCGCGGCGAGGAATCGATCACCGGTGGCGCCGCCGGCATGACGGGCCTGCCGCAGCGGATCAAGAGCGTCATCCAGATCAACCTCCCGGGCGGCTTCCCGCACCACGAGTCGTTCGACCCCAAGCCCGAGGCCCCGGTCGAATACCGCGGCTCGTTCGGCGTCGTGAAGACGAACACCGGCGACGTCTTCAGCGACAATCTGCCGCAGCTGGCCGGCATCGCCGACAAGCTGACGATCGTGCGGAGCGTCGTGGGAAAAATCCCCGACCATGCCCTCGCCACCTATCACCTCCACACCGGCTACACGCCGACGCCGGTGATCGACTATCCGCAGATGGGCTCGATCGTATCGCACGAACTGGGGGCCCAGGGCGAGCTGCCCTGCTACATCGCCATCCCGGGCAAGAACTCCTTCGCCGGCGGCACCGGCTTCCTGCCGAGCGTCTACGGCCCGTTCGAGACCGGCGGTGACCCGGGGAAGGCGAAGAAGGGCTTCAAGGTCCGCGACTTCTCGCTGCCGGCCGGCCTGTCCCGCGAGCGGTTCGACCGTCGCCGCGGGGTTCGCGACGTGGTCGACCAGCGGATTCGCGAGCTCGAGGCCAGCCCCGAACTCCTCGACACGATGGACGCGTTCCATGCCCGGGCCTATTCGCTCCTCACTTCGGCCGAAGCCCAGAAAGCGTTCTCCTTCGACGGCGAGACCGACGAAACATTCGAGCTCTACGGCAGCGAGGTGACCGGCGACATCAAGGGGCCCGACAACAGGCTCCACCCCAAGGGGCTCGCCGAGCGGCTGATCATCGCCCGCCGGCTCGTCGAGGCGGGCGTGCGGTTCGTGACGCTCGAATACGGCTCCTGGGACTGCCA
>CALGAS010000481.1 GCA_937959175.1 uncultured bacterium
CCTTTGACTCCGGCTGGCGGAATAACACCAGCCCTACCAACAACCTCGATATTTTCTTTCAGATCGTGAATGTCAGTGTCACGCCCGATACCACCGGCTTCGTCCTTGCCGAAGCGGAATACGACTTCCCGCTGACGGTGCCGGATAACCAGCGGGATGTCTATCGGGTCATTCAGACCGGGAACACCGTGACCATGAGCTATGACAACACGCTCCCCTCCCTGGCGGGCAACGAAATCGCACTGCGAATCATTACATCGGATGATACCTTCAACAGCTATGAACCGACGGGCTGGGTTGATAACGTCTCGGTGGTGGCGGTCCCGGAACCATCGACGGTGGCAGTGTTTGCCGGCATGGCCTTTGTTCCGGTCTTCCTGCGGTTGCGGCGACGAGGAGTCTGAGGGGAATCCTCTCGCTCGGCGGGATCGGCGGGAAGAGTGTCGGAGTGGAGATGCGATTTGGCTTCCCTGAACTGCTCGTGTAAGAAGCCATCCGTGGCCCCCTGCCCGCGGGCGTGAGGTTCGACCATAACTCAGGGCGGGCCTAATGGCGATCACAAGATCGACGTCGCGGGTCACCATCAGCTCGGCAGCCCAATGGTTGACGGCCACGCCGTCGTCGACGAACCACCTCGCCAATCAGGGCTCCACTTCGAAGGTCGTCAGCACGGCGGCGTGATCTGAAGGCCAGACAAAGTCGATGTCGGGCGAGGTGCGGATGATCTTCGATGAGACAGCCCGCAGGCCGCTGCCACGCGCGTAGAGATAGTCGATCCGCCCGTGCTGGAGGTGGCCATAGATCACCGCGAAGGTGCCTTCCGGCCGGCCGACCTCGTCGGGATGGAGGAGGCGAAAGGTGTCGGTGAACCCCCGGTCAGCCATCAGCTTCGAGGTCGGCAGCGCGACCGGTCCGTAGCCGCCGTGAAATTTTGCCGCTGCGGCAGTCCAGTCGAGGTGGCTTCCGGAGTTGAAGTCGCCGCCGATAATCACCGCCGCGTCCGGCAGACCGGCTCCCGGCCTGATGTCGGAGGCGAGGGCTTTTTCCGCATCCGTCGTGGAAAGCTGCCGGTCTTCCTCGATCCACCGGGCCGGATCCTGGCCTGGCAGCATCCAGGCGTGGCTCACGTAGTTGGGCCGGTAGGCGTAGGGGAGCCACCAGTCGGCCACCAGGATCCGCCGACCGTTGGGGAGGGTGACCGCGGCCAGGATGCTCTTGAAGCTACTCTGGCTGCCCGGCAATGGCTCGAGTGGGAATCGGCTCAGGATCGCGAGGTTGGTCGTCGGGCTCGGTGTTGAAAGGTGATACCCCAATGCCTCGGCGAGAAACTCCTGCGAGCCGTAGGCTTCCTGCATCAGGATCACATCGGCTGCGGTCGCCCTGAGCACGTCGAGAATCCGGCTGGGGCCTTCTGGGCCAAGGTGACGACCGCCGTGCCAGATGTTCCAGCTCAAGACCCGCAGGGTGTCGGGCTGCCCGGCCGCGGGCGAGACCCGGATCGGGATTGGGATCGGGCTGGCCCGTGGCTCATGCCGGCTCACCGCTCCGTCGCGGTCCAGTTCGAATGCCGTTACCTGGGCCTGGAGTTCGTTACCGGGGGTGGCCCGCGGACTCAGGTCACAACTGATGGTGAAATAGTTGATCCCCGCTGCCAGTTCGCCCTGGTCGGATGGAATGTCGATCGAGAGCGTGCGGGCCGGTGGGAGACCGCCAGGGGTCAGCGTGTGCCTCCGCCGGGTCCGTGCCGTCTGACCGGTAGCGGAGAGCCGCACCCGCTCGATGTCGTCGAGCGACCGGCAACCACTCAGATCAACGGTGAGCCGCGCGAGCCGGAGCGGCCGCTCGTGGCCGTCCATCGCGATTCGCAGTTTCGCCACCTCGACATCCTTCGCCCCCGCGTCGGCGTCCCACTCGCCATGCACCACAACCGCTCCGGAGAGCCGCTGCTCACCGCGGGCCGACGCGAAACGCGGGTTTTCGGCGGGCACCCGCAGGGCCAGCGGGGCGTCCTCTTTGTAAGCAAACCGCCCGTTGCGAACGTGGTATGGCTGGTGGCCGCGACCTGCCCGATTGATCGCCGTCTCGTCATCAAGGTCGTCGAGCGGATAGCAGCCGACCAGCGAGTCGTCCTGCGGATGGGAGTGGTCGAGACTCCGGCCCATCCAGTTCCGCAGCGTCGCCTCGCTGACCGCCGCCCGCCAGATCCGCACCTCGTCGATGAGGCCGCCGAAGGTCGTCGCCGGGTCGACGTGACCGCCAATCACACCCGGCAGGATGGCCGCGGTGGTGTCGCTGCTGGCGACCGCGATCCCGTTCTGGTAGAGCGTCGTGGTCGTGCCGTCGCAGGTCGCAGCAACATGCACCCAGCCCTCGGGGAGCGGTTCCGGAGCGGTCAGCTTCGCGGCCGCCACGTGCAGCCTCCCGGCCCGCACGGCCAGCGGCAGCGGATCGACGATCTCGCCGGGCGTGTAGAGCCCCCCGCCGATCAGGGCCTCGAGCGGCTTCCACCGGTCGTCGTCGGCTCGGAGCCACATTTCGAGCGTCCAGGGGGGCGGCAGAATCCCCATCCCGATGGACAGGGAGTTGTCGTGGCCGTCGAGTCGCGCCGCCTGATTGCCGACCTCGGCGGCGACGGTGATCCGGTCCCGGAACGTCACCGTCGCCGTGCCGTTGCGGTTGGTCGCCTCGAGGGTCACGTCGTAGCGACCCGGCTCCGGATACCGGACGCGGGGATGCCGCTCACTGCTCGTCTCCGGGACTGCCCCAGGCAGCGTCCACCTCCAGGCGCTCGGCGAGACAGTCGTCCGGTCGGTGAACTGCACCACGCCCCCAACGGCGACCGTCCGAGATGAACTCTCAATCGCGATGCCGGGAAGCCGGTCGGTCTTTTCGTAGAGCTGCAGTTCGGCCACTGACGCCCAGTGGATGCCGCGATTGGCAGCGGTCTTTGCCACCAGTTTCACGTACCGGACGTTCGTGACCGGGTCGAAGAGCACCTCGTTGCGGCCGCGGCGGGCCGCGAATCTGCCGCTGATCGTCGTGGTCCAGGTCTGGCCATCGGGGCCGAGAAGGAGGTCGTAGTCGCGGATCGTGCCGTTCCCGCCGTCAGGCCTCGGCCAGTAGGCGAAGCCGTTGACCTCGTAGGGCCGGCCGAGGTCGATCTCGATCGCCAGCGGCAGCCGATCGACCGCGCCATGCCGTGAGTGCCAGTAGGTCGCAGGGTCGCCGTCGAAAGCCTTCTCGGCTTCCGAGCCCGGCTGCACACTGTCAGCCGCCACGAGTTTCCAG
>CALGAS010000482.1 GCA_937959175.1 uncultured bacterium
GGGTACAGGCACCTCGCTTCGCTCGGAGCCAGTCCCCTTTTCCATAAAAGCCCCCCGGCGCGAGCCGGGGGGACGGCGGGCCGTTGGGCCATCCCGGGCCCCGGAAGCCCGCCACGTGTTCACCACCACGCCCAAACGCGGCCCCCGGCTGCCTCACCGATGCCACTTCAACCACGTCGCCTATAATCGGGGCATGCGTACGAACTCTCATCACCCACTGCATCTCGCCGTCGCAGCGTTCATCATCCTCGCCGGCTGCGCCGAGCGGCCGGTGGTCGTGGTGGGCGAACCGGAGCCTGATCCCGAAACCGCCGCCGCAGCCGCTGCGGCGATGCCCGACCCCGAGGCTCCCTTCACCCTCACCGACCAGACCGGCGAGCCCTTCTCGTCGGAGGACCTCGATGGCAAAGTTTGGCTGGGGGCGGTCTTCTTTGCCAACTGCCCCGGCCCCTGCTTTCGCGAGAACCAGGCGATCGCCGAGATCCTCACCGAGATCGATGCCCCCGACTTCATGGTTGTCAGCCTGACCTGCGATCCGCTCAACGATACGCCCGACGCGCTTGGTCGCTACGCCGAGCGGTTCGACGCCGACCCCGACCGCTGGAAGCTGCTCACCGGCGACATGAAGGTGATCGAGCGGGTGGGCAAGGGCCGATTCAAACTGCCGGTCGAGGTCGGTGTGCACGCCGAGAAGGGCGTGGTCTTCGACCGCGACGGCAGGCTCCGAGGGGGCTTCTCGCTGACCAATGCCGACCGGGTGGAGCTGCTCAAAGAACTCATTCGCGAAGTGCTCGCGGAGCAGGCTCCAGACGGGACCGTCGGAACAGCGGGCGAAACGGCAGGTGATGAGGCCGCTGCCGGCGATGGCACTTCTGCCGGGGACGCGGCATGAGCGGCGTCCTCCTGGCGGCTGCCGACGGCATCCATCCGCTGGCCACGACCAACGCCGTTCTCAACTCGCTGGCGGCCGTCCTCCTGGTCGCCGGCTGGGTGTTCATTCGGCAAGGCAACTGGCGGGCCCACCGGGCGGCCATGGTCGCCGCCTTCACCACCTCGGCCGTCTTTCTCGTCTCGTACCTTCTCTATCACTATCTCGAGGGGAGCCGGAAGTACGCGGGCCCGGACTCGCTGCGGGTGGTCTACTACGTCATCCTGCTGACTCACGTCGTCCTGGCGGCAGCCGTCCCCTTCATGGCCCTGCGGATGTTCTATCTCGCCTGGAAGGGCCGCTGGGACTGCCATCGGCGGCTCGGCCGGATCACGATGCCGATCTGGCTCTACGTCTCCGTGACCGGGGTGGTCATCTACGGGATGCTCTACCACCTGCCGCCGGCTATAATGCCGGCATGAGACGCGTTTCGGTTGGATTCCTGGTGCTGCTCGTTGCCCTGCTCATCGTCCAGGCGGGGCCCGATGCCCTCGGCTGCCCGAACTGCAAGGACGGCGTCAACACGACCGATCCCGACGGCCTCAACGTAGCGAGAGGATACTTCTACAGCATCCTCTTCATGCTGGCGATGCCCTTTACCCTGGCCGGTTCCTTCGGGATCTACATCTGGCGGGAGATGCGGCGGCAGAAGTTTGCCGCCCAGGTCATTCCGGAAGCCGAATCCCCGCCGGTTGGGTCGCCCGCCGAGGATAGCGACCTCGTGGGAGCCGCCGTCGGGCGAACGCACCCGTGACAGCTGCCGGCTATCACGACGCCAGCGTTCCGCCCGCCACCACCGCTCCCCCTCCCTCCCGCCGTCAACCCCGCAACTTTCTCTCGGCAGGCGAGCAGCGGAAACTCTTCTGGCGGTTCATGCCGCCGGCGATCGCCCTGGTGGTCGTGATCGAACTGCTGACCCGCCAGGAGGGTCCGCCTCCGCCGCCCCGCGAACCTCAGGTCGATACCCGGATCGAGGCGGTCGCCGGTCCGCCGCCGGTTGATGACGAGGTCGTCATCCTGCCGCCCGACGAGCCGGCGGCATTTCCCGACGAAACCCTCCTGGCAGCCTCGCCCCCGGCCCTTGCCAAGATCCGCGACGCCACTTTCTTCCGGCAGGCTGATCGCGATGCCTGGCTGGAGGCGTTTCTGACGCTCGAGGGCGAAGACGGCCGCCGGCTCGCCCCGCCGCAGGATGTCGGCTTCACCGAACTCTTCGGCCAGCCGGAGGCGTTTCGCGGTCGGGCCGTCCGGCTGCGGGGTACCCTGCGACGGCTCGAGCGGCTGCGGTCGCCGGCCAACGACTACGGGTTCGACGAATACTGGCAGGGCTGGCTCGAGCCGGCGGGCGGTCCCGCCTCGCCGGTGGTCATCCATGCCCTGGACCTGCCTGCCGGGATGGCGACCGGCATGGAGATCGACGAGCCGGTGGTGGTGTCTGGGGCGTTCCTGAAAAACATGGCCTATCGGGCCGCTGACGGGGTCCGCGTGGCCCCGTTGATTCTCACCCGCAGTCCGAGCCGTCCGCCGCCGCCGCCGGAAAATCCTGCGGATCGGATCTGGGATATCTCGCTGGGTGCGTTGGGCGTTGTTACGATGCTGGCGATCGTGGCCGCGATCGGCGTCGGGTTTCTGGTGTCGGGGCGGGGACGGCGAGTCGCTCCCGCCGCCGCCGACCTGGACGAATCCCTCGCCGGCATCGAGCCGGTCTCGATCGCCGAGTCGCTGCGGCGGGTGGCTGCCGAGGAGCGCCAGCAGAGTGGCGGCGACGACCAGTAGGAAACGTGATCATGCAGGCAACGGGAACAGGGTGGCGAGTGGTGACCGTGGGCGGCGTGCTCGCCTGCCTGCTCAGCGGGACGATCGCCGCGGCCGATGATCCTGACCCGGGCGACCTGGCTTCGTTCCTGTCGCTCAAGGAGATCGACCGCGGCAGCCGGCAGTCGCTCGAGTCGGCAGAGCAGTGGAGTGACGAGGCCGATGCGGTCGTGGTCAAGGTGCTGCGGCGGCTCGATGCTCCTGCCACGCTCGTGGCCCGCTGGCGGGCCGAGGCCGATCAACTGCCAGCGGCCGGCGAGGCGATCGCCGTTGCCGACGCCCTGCTTGCGATTCGGGGCCGGGCAACTTGGGTGACCCGGCATGAACTGCGGCCGGAGCTTGCCGAGCGCTTCGGG
Organism: uncultured bacterium; assembly: GCA_937959175.1. Classification (GTDB taxonomy): domain Bacteria; phylum Planctomycetota; class Planctomycetia; order Pirellulales; family UBA1268; genus QWPN01. The sequence continues at coordinate 3,100 of CALGAS010000482.1, forward strand.
CGGCCGTCGTATGAGGTCGTCCGGATCGTCGACGAGGGGGGCAGTCTGGTCGACGTCCTGACGCCGGCCGCCCCGGCCGACTGGCCGCGGGGCGAGGCGATCGATCAGCCGGCAGGAGCGCTGGCCCTGCCGCTGACCACCACGGCCAGGGTCGTTCCTGCCGGCGAGCAGGGTGGGGCTGAGGCTCCCGGTCTCGTGGCGGCGGCGACGCATGTTGCCTGGTTCCCCGACACGGCTCTCGGACGGCTCGGTATGGACTACGGCCTGTTCGACGCGGTCGCCGATGGCCGCAAGCTCGCGCGGGGCGACATGCCCGCCTTCTACAGGTTGCTCGCCGCGGCGGCCCAAACCGATGCTACCGCCGTGGCAGCCGCCGCCGACAAGGTCGATGTGCTCGACCTGATCGATCCAGGCCGTACGTGGCTCGCCGAGCATCGCGGTGACCCGGTCGTGATTGAAGGCACCGCCTTGCGGGCGACCCGGGTCGCGGTCGACGAAGACTTCGCGCGGGCGGAGACCGGGCTCGACCATTACTGGGAGGTGTTCGTGTTTGTCGACACCCCGCTGTTGGAAGTCGATGGCCGGCGGCAGGACTCCTTCCCGATCGTCTGCTGCGTCCGCGAACTCTCGCCGGGGATGCCGAGCGGCGGCCGAATCAACGAGCGGGTCCGGGTGCCCGGCTTTGCCTTCAAACGATACGCCTACTCGTTTGAGGTGCCGCGTGAGGAGGGGGGCGGCCCCGCGGCTGAAACCGAAAAGCGGCAGACGATGCTCGTCGTCGGCCCGCGGGCCGAGTGGTCGCCCCCGGGCGAGGACGAGGCCGCCCGCGACCTCACGATGATCACGGGGATCGCGGTGGCCGTGGCCCTCGCCGCCGCGCTGGGCCTGGGCATCCTCTACACCACCTACTCAATGAATCGCACGATCCGGCAGTCGCGGGCCCAACTGCCCGACCGCATCGACATCCCTTCCGGTGACATCCCCTCCGGCGGCTCGGATGACACCGGTTCTGGCGACACGCCGTCTGGCTGAGCGGGCCGCCCTGACCCGGTCGCCACCCCTTCCCGATCCTCGTCCTTCCCCTTCCACCCTCCTGCTCACCTTCCTTCCCACCTTCATCGGAGTTCCTTTATGCGACGCGCGAAGATTTCGATCATCGGTGCCGGCAACGTCGGCGCCACCACCGCCCACTGGTCTGCAGCCGCCGAACTCGGCGATGTCGTCCTCCTCGACATCCCGGCGACCGAGGGCATGCCGGCCGGCAAGGCCCTCGACCTCTTCCAGGCATCGCCGATCATGGGATTCGATTCGCGGCTCGTCGGCACGACCGACTGGGCCGACACTGCCGGCAGCGACGTGGTGGTCGTCACCGCTGGCATTGCTCGTAAGCCGGGCATGAGCCGCGATGACCTGCTCTCGACCAACGCCAAGATCGTCGGTGACGTTGCGGCCCAGATTCGCGAGACCAGCCCCGAGGCGATCGTGATCGTCGTCTCCAATCCGCTCGACGCGATGGTGCAGCGGACCTTCCAGGTCACCGGCTTCCCCGCCGCCCGCGTGATGGGGCAGGCCGGGATCCTCGACACCGCCCGCTACCGGGCCTTCCTCGCCATGGAACTCGGCGTCAGCGTCGAGGACATTGCGGCGATGCTGCTCGGCGGCCACGGTGACACGATGGTGCCGATCCCGAGCTGCACGAGCGTCGGCGGCATCCCCGTCACCCAGCTGATCGGTGAGGAGCGGCTGGCGGAAATCGTTGATCGGACCCGCAAGGGGGGCGCCGAGATCGTCGGCCTTCTCAAGACCGGCAGCGCCTACTACGCCCCTGCCGCGGCCACGGCCCAGATGGTGGAGGCGATCGTTCGCGACAAGAAGCGGCTGATTCCCGCGGCCGCCTACTGCGACAAGGAGTACGGCGTCGGCGGATACTTCGTCGGCGTGCCGGTGATCCTCGGCAGCGGCGGCGTGGAGCGGGTCATCGAACTCGACCTCCTGCCTGACGAGCGGGCCGGGCTCGACAAGAGCATCGCCGCCGTCAAGGAACTCGTGGCAGCCATGGACCGGCTCACTGCCGCCAGCTGAGCCGCGAAGCGGTCGTGCCGCGTGCGACCCCCAAAAAAGCCCCCCGGCGCGAGCCGGGGGGACGGCGGGCCTCGAACCACGGAGGTGCCGGGGCCGGCGGTGACATGCTCGCCGCCGGGGGATTTTGCTACAGGGTGCTCCTTCGGCCGACTGCTCACCGTTCATGAGTCGCAAAGATTCCCCGGCTTCTGCGCGTGCCCCCGACCATCCCCTCCCCCAATAAAAGCCCCCCGGCGCGAGCCGGGGGGACGGCGGGCCGTTGGGCGATCCCGGTCCCCGGAAGCCGGCGAAACCGTCCACCACCACCACGCCCAAAACGCCTGCCCGACCAGATACCGCCCGGGACTTGAACCACCGGACGGCGGGCGGTTGGGCCTTCCCGGCCCCCGGAAGTCAGTGAAACCGTCCACTTCCACCACGCCCAAAACGCGATCACGACCAAGCGACCCGTGGTGGCGCCCCACGCCTCCCGGACCGGGCCCCACGCCGCCTCCCCGCCCCCGTGCCCCGCCTCTCTTTCCTGGCTTGCCAGGGCCGCCGAAGGGCCGCTCGGCTGGCGTTGTCCGCTCCGGGGGGTTCCGTTACAAACCGCTCCCGTTTGCCGCATCTCCCGGAGGATCTCAGATGAGCCGCAAGTCCCTGGCCACGGTCCCGCTCCTCCGGTCGAGATCCACGCCCGACGTTCGCCGCGGGCCACTGGCCGACTGGACCGGCGACGCCCGGGTGTTCGTGCCCCAGGGCTACGAGCCGGGCTACGACTATCCGCTCCTCGTTTGGCTCACCGAACCGGGCAGCCGGTTCGACCTCGGCCGGGCGATGACCCGGCTGAGCCTCCGCAACTACGTGGCCGTCCAGCCGTCCGGCCCGGAGACCGCGATGTGGCGGGCAATCGACCGGGTTCGCGATCGCCTCAGTATTCACCCCCGGCGGATCTGGCTGATCGGTCAGGGCAGCGGCGGCACCGAGGCCCTCCGGGCCGCCTGCCGTCATCCCGGCGACTGTGCCGGCGGCATCTCGCTGGGCGGGCGGTTTCCGCTCGGCGAGTCGGCCCTGGCCCGGCTCGACGAGATTCGCCGGCTGCCGATGCTGCTCTGCTGCCGGGCCGCCGACGTGGCGGCCGAGCCGACGACGCTCGACGAGACGCTCCGGCTCTTTCATGCTGCCGGCGGCACGCTTGCCGTGCGGATCTACCAGCGGGGCGGGCCGCTGTCGCGGGCCGTCCTGGCCGATGTCAACCGCTGGCTCATGGAAGAGATCAGCGGGGCCACCGCGCCGCTCCAGCCGCACGGAGCCCATTAGAGGCCAGCCACGAATGATTCGGAGCCCTGGTTCAGGGTTCCCGGACGAGAGACGCTTCACCGGGAAAGGACTCCCATGCCACGCTCCCACCGCAAGGGTCCCGTCGATGCCGGGCCCGATCTGCTGCCGCTGCGATCTGCAGAGGCCGGCATCTCGCTCCAGTCGCTCCTCGCGCCGCTGGTGCACACGATCCTCACCGAGCACGAGGATCTCGGCCGCGCCGATGTGACCGTCAGCATCGACGCGGAGGTCAACGTGGCTCCGGCGTCAGTCGCCGGCCTCACCGAACTGCTCGCCGCGCTGGTGGCGACTGCCTGCGAAGCAGCCGCCACAGCAGCCGAGCGGCGTCGCGAAGTGGTGATCACGGCCGTCCAGACGGCGACCACCCTCGAGATCGAGGTGGCCGACTCGGCCACGCCTTCCGGCAGCGATCGCGGCGGGATTGACGCTCGGCTCGAGTCGATCGCCCGTCGCCTCGGCGGCCATCTCGATCACTGCCACTGTCCCGACGGGGGCACCGCCGTCACGCTCCACCTGCCGCGGCGCCGGGCAGGAAGCCTGGCGGCTTGAGGCACCCGTTCTTTGCCCTCCCCCACATGATCCGGCAGCCAAGCCGGCGGATGTCATGCAGGTTCACGCCGACGACTCGCCCCGCAAATCCGCCCGTCGGATCACACCGGCCCAGGTGGTGGGCATCGGCCTGGTCGTGGCGTCGTTCGCCTGGGCCGCCTGGCTGCTGCGGGATCGGCCGATCAGCGAGGAAGTCGAACTGCTCCCCGGCACGGTCCTGCCCTCTTCGGAACTGGCCATCGTCGAGGCGGCCTTCGACCGGGCCCAGCTGATCGACCATCGCACCGAAGGCGGCCGGGTCTGGGTGCCCCGCACCCGGCAGAGCGCCTACATGCGGGCCCTGGTCGACGCCGAAGCGCTGCCGAGGGAGTTTGGCAGCAGCCTGCGGCGAGCCCTCGAGAAGAACAGCCCCTGGCAGAGCAGGGCGGTGCAGGAAGAGATGCTCCGGGTCGCCATCCAGGAGGAACTGGCACACGTCATCTGTTCGATGCCGGGCATCGAGCGGGCGGCGGTGCTCTACGACGGCGACGACCGCCGGTCGAGCGGCGGCCTGACGGCCGGGCCCGAGCCGACCGCCAGCGTCAACGTCCGCACCCAGCCCGAAACCGAACTCGAGGCCTCTCGGGTCGAGGCGATCCGGGTGCTGGTGGCGGCCTCGATCGCCGGCCTCTCCGCCGAGCGGGTCGCCGTCACCGATCTGCGGAGCGGACGGGTCTTCGTCGGGCCGCTGCCTTCTCCGCAGGAGGCCGAGGCCGGGCTTGCCGCGACCGATCCGGCCCTCGCCCGACGTGTCGCCCACGAGCGTCACCTCGCCGACAAGCTCCGTCGCGGCCTGGCGTTCATCGATGGGGCGGTTGTCGACGTGACCGTGACCTTCGGGCCGGCGGTGCCGCCCCGCCTGCCAGCCCCCGAGCCGCCCACCGCCACCCAGCGGATCGCCGACGCCAATGCCCCCGCTGAAGTCGGCGACAGCAGGCCAGCCGTCGCCGCTCCGCCGCCCCCCTCGGAGCCGGCCGATGTGAGCAGTCCGACGACGATCCTGGTCTCGCTGGCCGTGCCCCAGACCGTCCTTGCCGGCCCGGCCGATTCCGACGGCCCGCAGGCCGGGCTCACCGAGACCCAGCTCCGGGAGCATGTCCTCGCCCTCCTGCCGCCCACCACCCGGGCCGATGGCCGGCAGGTGTCGCTCACCTCGTATCCTGTCGCCTCGTCGGCCCAGGCCGAGCCTGCGTCACGGCAGCAGCGGCCGCGGGCTGCGGGGCCGGCAGTCCCGAACGCGGCGGAGTCGCCATCCGCTGCGGAAGCCGTCTCACTCGAGGCGGCCTGGGAGGCGTTGCTGTCCGGCCATCCGGAGGCCGTCCCTCGTGAGGTCTGGCTGGGTGTGATCGCCCTGGCAGCTGGCATCCTCGGCTGGCTCGTGCTGCGGCCGCCGGTCATCCGCCGTCGCAGCCGCCGTCCCGATCACGGGCCGTCCGTCGAGCCGATCGACTGGTCGGGGCTCGACGGGACGAGCCCGAGACATGCCCCGGAACCATCGGCCCCCGGTCACGCTGCAAAGGTGGCCGCATGACGGATCAACCCCCGAGGCCGCGGCGGCGACGTGACCGCAAGCCGATCACCGGGCGTGCCTTGCTCCTGGTGACGGCCTGGCTTTCGCTCGCGGCAGGAGCCTCGCTCGCCGACGATCCGGTCGCACCGCTGCCGCCGTTGCCTGATGGCGTCGCGGTGGACGGCGGATCGGCCGAGGGCGAGGTGCAGCCGACCGGGTTTGAGGCCGCGGCCAGCCGGATCGATCGCCCGTTGCCGCTGACGGCTGCGGATGCGACAGCACCCGGCGGAAAGCCCGCCGCATCGGTTGTTCCGCAGGCTGGCAACTGGACCTTCCTGCTGGCCATCGCCGCGGCCTTTCTCGTGCTGGCGGCCTTTCGCCTCAAGCCCTTGCGGGCCGCCCGATCACTGCCGCCGGATGTCTTCGAGGTGCTCGGGGAGGGCTCGCTCGGCGGCCAGCACGCCGTGCGAGTGGTCCGGTTCGGACCACGAACCCTTCTGGTCGCCGTCTCGGCCGCCGGCAGTCAGACGCTCGCGGAACTCACCGACCCGGAGGCCACCGAGCGGATCGTTGCCGCCTGCACTGCCGGCCGTTCCGCCCGCGGTGGCGGAAAGGGCACGACGCCGCCCCGGCCCCGGCCCGTCTCCACTGTTCGCCCGGAGGCTGCCGGCGGGGAGACGGCATGATCGGCCGCAGTTCGGGAATCGCTGCAGGCTGGCTCGCTGCGACGCTCGTCACCGCGGGGGCCGGCCAGCTCATCGCGGCAGAAGCGGCAGCCAACACGCCGGCCACGGTGCCGATTGCCGAGGTCGCCTCCGTTCCCGATTCGCAGCCACCGGTCATGCCGGCGGATCCCGATCCAAAGGCGGCCCGGGCCGCGGATGATGATCGCCTGCCGGCCGTCGAGTCTGCGGCGGTGCCGGCCGATGAGGCAGGCCCCGCGACGTCTCCGGCTGTTTCTTTTGATTTTCGGCAGCTCCTCAGCGGCCGGTCGCTGGCGGCCCTCCTGCCCTCGGCGGTGCTCTTCGGGGTCATCACGCTGGCCCCGGCCGTGCTGCTGATGACGACCTGCTTCGTCCGGATGTCGGTCGTGCTGGGGCTCCTCCGACAGGGGATCGGAGCTCCGCAAATTCCCTCCAACCAGGTCGTCGCTTCGCTGGCAATCTTCCTCTCGGCCCTGGTGATGTGGCCGGTCTGGACGCGTGCCTGGAATGAGGGCGTCCGGCCGTATCAGGACGGCGAGATTGCCGCCGCCACGGCCTTCGAGCGGGGCTCGCTGCCGATCCGTCGCTGGATGGCCGCCCAGATCGAGGAGGCGGGCAACCGTGACACGATGCTGCTCTTCCTGGCCCGCCATCCCGACGGCCCCCAGCAGGCCGCCACGTATGACGATGTGCCCCTGGAGGCGTTGCTGCCCGCCTTTCTCGTCAGCGAACTGGAGACTGCTTTCGCGATCGGGTTTCGGCTCTTGCTGCCCTTCCTCGTGATCGACATTCTGGTGGCCACGCTCGTCGTCTCGACCGGGCTGGTGATGCTGCCGCCGACGATGGTCTCCCTGCCCCTCAAACTCCTCGTCTTCGTGGCCGCCGACGGCTGGACGCTCGTTGTCCAGGGTCTGCTCGATGGATTCGTCGCCTCCTGACAACGGCAGGATCAATGACCGGAACCGATCTGGTGGAACTCGTTCGCGAGGCGGTGTTGGCTGGCGGGATCCTGCTGACGCCCGTGCTGCTGGCCGGGCTGGGAGTCGGCCTGGTCACCGGGCTGGTGCAGGCCGCCACGGGGGTGCAGGAGCCGATCATCGGGCTGGTGCCGCGGCTGCTGGTCATGGGGCTGGCGGTGCTCTGGACGCTTCCCTGGATGGTCGACCGCCTGGCCGAACTCTTCCGTCTCGCCGCGGGGCCCTGAACCGATGCCGGCCGATTCGCTTCCCGCAATCCTCGCCGCCGACCCGGCGATCGCCATCGGGGTCATCGCGAGGATGGCCGCGGCGGTCGCTGTCGGCGGACTGCCGGTCTTTCCGCGGCTGGACCTGCGACTCCGGACGGTCGCTGTTGTCGCATTGGCCGCTGCGGCGTTGCCCGCGGCGGTGTCGGCGGCACCGCGGCCGCCCCTTCTGATGCTGCTGGCCGGCGAGGCTGTCGTCGGCCTCGGCATGGGCCTGGCCGCGGCGATCGTGTTCGCCGCGGCAGCCTGGGCCGGCCAGATCCTCGGGATGATCTCGGGCCTCTCCTGGGCCGACGACTTCACGCCGGACGCCGCGGCCGGCGAGGGCGCGGCGGCTCGGCTGGCCACCTGGATGGCAGTCGCGGGCTTTCTCGCTGCCGGCGGTCACCTGGCGATCATCGCCGGGCTCATCGACAGCGTGGCGGACATGCCGGTGGGTGGCCTGGCCGCTGGCGGGTCGATTGACGCGCTGGTCGAGCAGGCGGCCGCGGTGCCTGGCCTTGCCCTGGCCCTGGCCGCATCGTTGGCGGCTCCGGCTGTTGCGGCCGTGCTCACGTTCCACGTCGCCGCAGCGATCTGCCTGCGGACGGTTCGCTTTACACCGGGAGCGGGCCTGCTGCAGGCAGCGGCGTCGCTGGTGATATTGGCTGCGGTCTATGGCGGGGCCGGCGTCTGGACCGAAGGCTTTGCGGCCGCCGCAGGACCGCTCCTCGAGCGGTGTTTCGGCGTTGGACCCTGAGGGGTGAGATCACGATGGCCGACACCCACGACCGCACGATCCCGGCCACACCCCGGCGGCGTGAACAGGCTCGCCGCCAGGGCCTCGGCGCGGCAGCCGATCTGCCCGCCTGGGCGGCCTCGGCCGCGGTTGCCATCCTGCTGCTGCCGGCCTGGGCTCGCCAGACGATTCCCGCGGCCCGTGATGCCCTCGGCGAAGCGGTCACCGCCGCCGTGGCGGTCAACCGAGGGGCGGGGGCTGGTTTTTCCTGGGCCTTTGCGGCGGCCTTGCTGCTGCCCACGGTCGGCCTGCTGGCCGCGTCGGCGGTGGCCGGCCTGGCGGTGCGGTTTGCCTGCGACGGTCTGTCCTGGCGACCGGGGCGGGCGGCAGTCGATCCGCAGCGGATCAACCCGCTGGCCGGGCTGGGCCGCATCTTCTCAGGCGGCACGCTGGCCACGCTGCTGATGGCAGCGGCAGGGCTGGCGGTGATCGTGGTCGCGGGCTTCGTGCTCGCGCGTCCGTTGGCGGGGCTTCAGTCGCGGGCGGTGGAGCCTGGTGACCTCGGAGGCGTGGCGGTCGCCGCCTGGCGGGCGATGGCCGGCCTGGCGTTGACGGCCGTGGTGCTGGCGGCGGGCCAATGGCTGCTGGCTCGCCGCCGCTTTGAGCGGAGCATCCGGATGACGCCGACCGAGCTTGCCGAGGAACAGAAAGAACTCCAGGCCGATCCGCGGGTAAAACTGCTCCAGCGGCAGCGGCAGCCGGCGGGGCGGGCTCAGTCGGCCTCGGGAACCTCGTAGCCGTAGCGGTCGATGAAGGGCCGCCAGCGCCGGGCGATCTCCGCGACGACGCGGGCATCGTGGCGGTAGGTGTTGGTCCGGTACTGCTTCATCGCGGCCACGTGCGATTCAAGGGCCGGCCGGACGCTGGCGAAGTCGTCGAGGTCGAGCTGCTCGTAGGCCTCGGCCAGGCAGGCGACCGGATCGGCCACCAGGTCTTCATAGCGGACCTCGTGGAGGCGGTTGTCCGGCAGATCTCGCCGGTCCCGCTCGAAGGCCGCATACATCTCGTCGAAGCAGGCGAACACATACTTCTCGAGATCGGCAGCCGGGCCGGCCTGCAGCCCCTGCACCTGGTCGAGCGATCGCCAGAGCCGGACGGTCGATGGGAAAACGACGAACGGATCCCGCACCACGTGCAAGAAGCGGCCCTCGGGAAACATCCGGGCGAGGATGCCGAGCCGGGCCGTGTGGGGCGGGCTTTTGAGCACCGGCCGCCGGCTGTCGCGAACGGCGAGCCTCGTCAGGAACTGCCGGAGGGTCTCCTGCCAGCGGGCCTGCTCGGCGGCGGGCAACGTGCTGATGTCGAGGGCGACCGGCTCGGCCGGGCTGGTGGCCGGAAAGGCCATCCGGCGATAGGGCGACGGCGCACCCATGTTGGCCAGGGCGAACTCATCTTCCTGGGGACGCGACCAGCCGGCCGCCACGTTGTCCATCGGCCGCTTGGCGGGCATCATCCAGGCGAGCATCCTGGTCAGGATCGTCTCCGTCAGCAGGAAATGCCCCGGCGCGAAGCATTGGTAGGTCGACGGGCAACAGAATCGCTCGTCGAGCATCAGCAGCTCGTGGAGGAGCGTCGTCCCGCTCCGCCAATGGCCGAGGATGAACAGCGGCGGCGGCGTGGCGGGGGCCTGGTTGATTTTGCGGCGGTAACGAGCCTCGCTGAGCGGCTCGGCCAGCGAGTTGAAGGCGGCGGCGGTCGAGATCGTGGCGACCAGGCCGAGCCGGGACGGCGAGAACCGGGCCCCGTGTTCGGCGACCAGTCGCAGCCAGACCCCCAGCGGCATCCCATGCCAGAAGCGGGGGCTCCACCACGGGTAGGCGTGGAAGG
>CALGAS010000483.1 GCA_937959175.1 uncultured bacterium
CGATCCAAGGCGGCCGCGGCCGGGGTCGAGGCAACCTTCCTCGAGATGGACGCCCTGGCGATCGGTGAGATTCCCGAGCAGTTCGACGCAGTCACTGATTGCGGGCTGTTTCATTCCTTCGACGACGTGGGTCGGGCGGCCTACGTGGCAGCGCTGGGCAAACTTCTCGAGCCGGGGGGGCGGGTCTTCTTCCTCTGCTTCTCGACCGACGAGCCGGGCGAGCATGGGCCGCGGCGGGTGAGCGAAGAGGAGATTCATGCCGCCTTCTCCTCCGGTTGGGTGGTGGAGGCGATTGAACCGGCCCGATTCGAGGTGAATCCCGGGATTCCCGGGGCGGAGTTCAGTCCAGGGGGCGCCCATGCCCGGTTTGTCCGCGTCAGGCGGGTGTGAGCAGGTCGGCGGCTGGCCCTCAGGGCTCTGGCCTCGTACCATGAAGAAGGCAGGGCATTCGACACGGCCGTTAGGCAGCAACGTTATGCATCATCGGGGGAATGGTTCGCGCGGAGCAGTCCTGCTCTGCGGCACGCTCATCTGGGGGCTGCTCGGCTCGGTGGCTCTTGGTCAACTCACAGCCACCCAGAAGGCCGACATCGGCTTCACGGCCCTCGAGAACCGGCTGGGGGCTTCGATGCCGCTGGGGATCGGGGTCTCCGTCTCGCAGGTCGAGGCACTTGATGGCAGCGGCAACTACCGCGTCAACACGGCCGACGCCCAACTGACGGGCAAGACCTTCCAGTTTCCCTCCGGCGGCAGCACCGGCGTCTCGGGCCATGCCACCACCGTTGGCCGGTATCTTTACGGCACCGAGTCGTTGGCTCCCCGGGTCGGGGCCACGACCGACGGCTCGACGGTCGCCAACTACGAGGTCAACAACTGGCTCGGCAGCGGGTTTTTGAACTTTAGCAACTCGTCCCTCCTCCCCGACGTCGAGACCCGCCAACTGGTCAACCACAGCTGGGTCGGCAACACCGGCAATACAACGACCGACACGACGATCCTCAACCGGGCCGACTATGCCGTTCAGCGGGACGGCACGATCGCCACCTACGCCCTCAACAACGGCAGCGGCACCGCAATCCCGGCTCTGATGGCCAGCACCTACAACGGCATCGTCGTCGGCCTCTCCAGCGGCAACCACAGCCGGGGCACGACCACGATCGACGGGGCCGGCCGCCAGAAGCCCGACATCGTCGTGCCAACGAACTTCACCAGTTGGGCCACCCCGAGCGTCGCCAGCGGTGCAGCCCTCCTCTGGGAGGTCGCCGACACGACCCTCGGGCTGGCCAACGGCAAGGAGGCCGAGGCGGTCAAGTCGCTCCTGATGGCCGGGGCGACCAAGCAGGGCAGCAACCTCCCCGGCACCTGGTCGTGGAGCCACACCTCGACCGAGCCGCTCGACTCGATCTACGGGGCGGGCCAGATGAATGTCGAGGTCAGCTACGACATCCTCACCGCCGGCGAGTTCGCCGCCAGCGGAGTCTCTCTTGCCGATAGCACCGGCTGGGATTTTGGCTCGGCCAGCAGCACCGCCTCGCAGCTCTACTTCTTCGATGTGGGTTCAGAGTTCGACGGGGGGCAGGTGACCGCCTCGCTCAACTGGCAGCGGACGATGACCGCCAACGACACGCAGCCCGGGCCGGGAACGAACTACGTCTTCAGCGGAAACCTCGCGAATCTCGACCTCAATCTCTACTCGGCCACCGGTTTCACGCTCGACACTCTCTTGGCGGAGAGCATCAGCTCGCTCGACAACACCGAGCTGATCTGGGAGACGGGGCTCTCGGCCGGCCGCTATGCCCTCGAGGTCACCTCTGACACCGACTCGATCGACTACGGCGTCGCCTGGACGGTGGCCGTGCCCGAGCCGGCGACTTGGGCCCTGGCCGTGGTGGCGGCCATCGGCTTCGCCGCCGCCGGCCACCGGCTGCGTTCGCGCTGACGAGGATGCGACTCTTTCCCTCCGATCGCTATCCGCTGCCGCTGCCGGAGGGGCATCGGTTTCCGGTCGCCAAGTATGCCGCCTTGCGGCGGCGGCTGGCCGATCACGCCGCGGCGGGAGCAAGGCTCGAGTTTGTCGAGCCCCATGCGGCGACCGACGATGAGTTGCTGCGGGTCGAGGAGCGGGCTTATCTCGGCCGGGTCTTTGCCGGGACGCTCTCACACGCCGAGA
>CALGAS010000484.1 GCA_937959175.1 uncultured bacterium
GCCACGCTCTGAAGGGTCGGGGTGACGGCGACGGTGCGGATGATGTCGGCCGCCACCAGGAACTCGAGGCCGAGGAGGATTCCGCGACCGAGATCCTGCCGGAGCCGCCGGTAAGGATCGTCGCTCGCGGGCCCGACCGCCACCCGCAGCAGGGCGACGAGAATCCCCACCACGATCACGAGCACACCCGCCCCGTCGATCACGAGGCCGACCGCCTCGACAAACCCGGTAAAGGTCTCCTTGAACCCGTCCATCTGTGGCGTGCCTTCACTCGTCGGTGACGCATCCCCGCGAGGCGGCCGCCACGCAGCGGATGTACTTGGCCAGGATGCCGCGGGTCGCCTTGGGGGCCGGCTGCCGCCAGGCCGCCCGCCGGCGGGCAAACTCCGCCTCGTCGACCTCGGCGTCGATCGTGGCAGCCTCGGCGTCGATCACCACCATGTCGCCATCCTCCACCAACGCGAGCGGGCCGCCATCCTGAGCCTCGGGCACGACATGCCCCACGATGAACCCATGCGAGCCGCCGGAGAACCGGCCGTCGGTGATCAGAGCGACATCGGCGCCGAGCCCCGCCCCGACCAGGGCGGAGGTCGGCGTGAGCATCTCGGGCATGCCCGGGCCGCCCTTGGGGCCCTCGTAGCGGATGATCACCACGTCGCCCCGGTGGATGCCCCCCTGCTCGAGAGCCGTGAGCATCGCCTCCTCGCTGTCGAACACGCGGGCCGGGCCGCGAAACCGTGACCCCTCCTTGCCGGTGATCTTGGCGACGGCCGAGTCGGGGGCCAGGTTGCCGTGCAGAATCGTGATGTGGCCCGTGGCCTTGAGCGGATCCTCGACAGGCCGGATGATCTTCTGCCCCTCCTTGAGCCCCTTGCTGGCCGCGAGGTTCTCGGCCAGCGTCTTGCCCGTGATCGTCAGGCAGTCGCCGTCCATCAGCCCCTTGTCGAGCATGTACCGCATGAAGCCGCTCGTGCCGCCGATGGAGTGGAGATCTTCCTGGACGAACTTGCCGCTCGGCTTGAGGTCGGCCAGGTAGGGAATCCGGCGGGCGACCGCCTGGAAGTCGGCCGGTGCGAGCTCGACCTCGACCGCCCGGGCCATCGCGATCAGGTGGAGCACGGCGTTGGTCGAGCCTCCAAGGGCCATGATCGTCACCATCGCGTTTTCGAAGGCCCGCCGGGTCATGATGTCGCGGGGCTTGAGGTCCTTCTCGAGCAGATTGAGGACGGCCGCCCCGGCCCGGAGGCATTCCTGCTCCTTGTCGGGATGCTCGGCGGGAATCGAGGCCGAGTCGGGCAGGGCCATGCCGAGGGCCTCGATCGCCGTGGCCATCGTGTTAGCGGTGTACATCCCGCCGCAGGCCCCGGCTCCCGGGCAGGCATGACGAACGATGTCGGCCCGGCGGGCGTCGTCGATCCGCCCCGCCACATACTCGCCGTAACACTGAAAGGCCGAGACGATGTCGAGCGTGGACCCGTCGGCGAGATGGCCTGGCCGGATCGTGCCGCCATAGACCATCAGGGCCGGCCGGTTGAGCCGGCCCATCGCGATCAGGCAGCCCGGCATGTTCTTGTCGCAGCCGGGGATCGCCACCAGGCCGTCGTACCACTGGGCCTGCATCACCGTCTCGATCGAGTCGGCGATCACGTCGCGGGAGGGGAGGGAATAGCTCATCCCCTCGGTGCCCATCGAGATCCCGTCGCTGACGCCGATCGTGTTGAACCGCATCCCCACCATGCCGGCTGCCGCAACGCCCTCGCGAACCTTGGCCGCCAGCCGGTCGAGGTGCATGTTGCAGGTGTTGCCCTCGTACCACATGCTCGCAATGCCGACCTGCGGCTTGTCGAGGTCGGCCGGCGAGAGGCCGGTGCCGAGGAGCATCGCCTGCGAGGCACCCTGGGAGCGGGGCTGGGTGATCCGCGAGCTCGTGCGGTTCAAAACGGACATCCGACGGTTCCTTGCAAAAGTGAAAGCAGCCTCGGGGCCGCAGGAAACCGGCAGGATAGTATGCTGCCAACGCCTTTGAAAGCGGCCCGCCCGGTCGTCGGAATCGCCATGCCTCCAGTTCCAGCTTTCGTCTACTTCGACCTCGGCAACGTGATTGCCAGGTTCGACCGCGAGCGGGCCTTTCGCAACATGGCGGCCGTCTGCGGAGCGGATCCGGCTGCCGTCCGCGACGCCGTGATGGGAGGGCTCCAACGGGATCTCGAGGCCGGGTTGATCGACTGGCCGGCCTTCCACGCCGCCTTCTCTCAGCAGACTGCCAGCGAATCAGATCCGGCAGCGCTGGCGGCCGCCGCGGCCGACATGTTCGAGCTCAACACCGAGATCCTGCCGGTGATCGCGGGGCTCGAGCGGGCCGGCGTGCCGATCGGGATCCTCTCGAACACCTGCGACGTCCACTGGCGGCACATCCTCAGCCTCGGCTGGGGCGTGCTGCCGGGCGGCTTCCGCGAGATCGTGCTCAGCCACGAAGTGCCGGCGGCCAAGCCCGATCCCGCGATCTTTGCCCACGCCGAAGCGCGGGCCGGCGTGTCAGCATCGCGGATCTTCTTCTGCGACGATCTCCCCGAACACATCGCCGCCGCCCGGGCCGCCGGCTGGGATGCGGAGTTGTTCACGACTGCCGCGGTGCTCCTCGAGCAACTCCACGGCCGCGGCCTCACGCTCGGCCTCTGAGCCGTGGGAGCACCGCCGCCACCTGCCGCTCGTCAAACCGCCCCTCGAGCACCACCTCGCCGGCGACCTCCACGACCGGGATCCGCACGCCATACGCTGCCGCCAGGCCCGCGTCCTGATCAATGTCGACCAGCTGCACGTCCAGACCGGTAGCGGCGAGGATGTCTTCGGCAGCCTCGCAGAGATGGCAGCCGCGGCGGGTGTAGAGGACGACGGGCATGATTCGGCTGACGTCCCGGGGCGGGGCAGGGCGGCAGCATACCCGCACCGAGCCCCCAGGAGCGGGCAACCTGAGGCCGCCGATCGCCCCGCGTGCTAGGCTCGGGAAGAGTTCGTCCCGCGTTGATAGCACGCTTCCCATGGCCCAGCCCACCCGCACCGTCGGCGAGTTTCTCGAGGTTGTTCGCAAGAGCGGCCTGGTCGAGGAGCCGCGGCTGTCCGAGGTCACGGCCGCCTGGCCCGATCTCGAGGCCGAGCTGCCCGACGAGTTGCCCCAGGCGCTGCTGGAGGCGGGCCTGCTGACCGACTGGCAGCTGGGGCAGCTCCGCAAGGGGAAGCACCGGGGCTTCATGCTCGGCAAGTATCGGCTGCTGCGGCTGCTGGGCGCTGGCGGGATGAGCAGCGTCTACCTTGCTGAGAACACCACTCTCCACCAGCAAGTGGCGATCAAGGTGCTGCCGGTCAAGCGGGTCGATCAGACCTCGTTTCTGGCCCGCTTCGAGCGGGAAGCCCGTACGGCGTTCCGGCTGGGCCATCAAAACCTCGCCCGAGCCTTCGACCTCGACACCGTCGACACCATCCATTTCATCGTGATGGAATACATCGACGGCACAGACCTCCACGCCAAGGTCAAACAAGAGGGGCCGCTCGACCTGCGGGACGCGGTCGATTACATCCGCCAGGCGGCGCTCGGCCTCCACTACGCCCACGAGGAAGGCCTCGTCCACCGCGACATCAAGCCGGCCAACCTGATCCTCGACCGCAAAGGCACCGTCAAGATTCTCGACCTCGGCCTGGCCCTGGCCAGCGACGACGACAAGGAGGCGTCGCTGACCAGGGAACACGACGAAAAGGTCTTGGGCACGGCCGACTACCTCGCCCCCGAGCAGGCCACCGACAGCCACCTTGCCGACCGCCGCAGCGACATCTACTCGCTTGGCTGCACCTTCTACTACCTGCTGGTGGGCAAGGCCCCGTTCGCCCAGGGCAAACTCGCCGAGCGGATCAAGGCACACGCGAAGAAACAGCCCCCCAACCTGATCGAAAAGCGGCCCGACGTGCCGCCGCCGCTTGCCGAACTCTACTTTCGGATGCTCGAGAAGCATCCCGACGCCCGGCCGCAGACGGCCAAGGAAGTGGGCGATGCCCTTTCGGCGTGGCTGACAGCGACGGCCGACAGCGGTGCCGGGCCTCGACGAGCCCCGCCGCGACGAGGACCGCCGCGGCGCGGAAGCGGAAGCCAGCCGGCCCCCGTGTTTCGGCACGGGCCCGGCAGCGGCGGCTCGAGTTCGGTCTCGCTCGGACCCGGCCGGCGTCCGGCCGGACGGGAGGCCGACTCGGGAAGTTTCGTGTTCACGCCGCCGCCCGCCGCCGGCAAGGGATCGAGGCCGCCGGCGGCGAAGCCGCTTCCCAAGCCTCCGGTGGCCCGCAAGGCTGGGGGAAAGGCTGCCGCCAAGAGGACGCCGTCTGCCGGGGTTGGCGGCGGCCGCGGCGCGGCTGCCGACGACACGGAGACCGCGGAGCAGAAGCCCCGCCGGCGGCGGTCGCTCGAGTTCGCCGGGTTGCCGATTGCCGCCTGGATCGCCCTGATCGGCGGCCTTGTTGCCGCGATCGTGCTCGGCGTTTTGGTCTTCAGGCAGTACGGCTGACCGGCCGCGGTCGGCAACGACCGGCCCCGAGCCGCAGCCTCACTCGACCCGCCAGGGCCCCTCGGCGAGCGTGTCGAGGCTGCCGCGATGGGTGAGGTCATATTCGAGCGGCGTGAGGGTGACATGCCCGGCAGCGAGCGCCGTGACATCCGACTCCTGCGGGGAGGGCGGGGGAGGGGGGTCGTTGGTCGCCCACCAGTACGACCGTCCCCGCGGATCGACCCGCCGCTCGAAGGCCTCCCCATAACGGGCCACGCTCATCGGCACCACCCGTAACTCGGGCCTGCCGCTCAGCGCGACGGTAGGGATGTTGACATTGAACAGGCTGCCCGCCGCCGGCCGCCGCTCGAGCAGCTGCCGGATGACACCGCTGCCGATCACCGCGGCCCGGTCGTAGTCGGCGTGCTCATCCCATTCGAGTGACACGGCAATGCTCGTGATCCCGAAGAAGGCCCCCTCGATCGCGGCGGCCACGGTGCCCGAGTAGAGCACGTTGATCCCGGCGTTCAGGCCGCTGTTGATCCCGCTGACCACCAGATCGGGCCTCCGCGGGCAGAACTCGGAGATTCCCAGCTTGACCGCGTCGGCCGGGCTGCCGTCGACCGCCCAGCCCCGGGAGGAGTCTCCGGCGAAGACCTCCTTGGCTGTCAGCGGTGTCAGGAAGGTGATCGCATGGCCGACGCCGCTCTGCTCCGTCGAGGGCGCGACCACGCAAACATCGGCGAACGTCTTCAGCGCTCGCTCCATGGCAGCCAGTCCAGGGGCGAAGATTCCGTCGTCGTTGGTCAACAGCACGAGCATCGATGGCACTATAGCAGGTCACTGGCAGCCTCCTGTGGACCGGGCCGCCGAGGCGTATACTGTGAGGTTTTTCCCACCTCGCCCCCGTCGCCCCGCCATGACCGCAGGCTCCGCCAGCCCTTCGGCCGCAGCAGCGGCCAGCCCCGCTCCCAGCCCCCAGCAGCACGAGCGGGTGATCGTGCTCGACTTCGGCTCGCAATACGCGCAGCTGATCGCCCGCCGCATCCGCGAACAGCACGTCTACTGCGAGATCATTCGCCACGACATCGACGCCGCCCGGATTCGCGAGCTTGACCCCCGCGGCATCATCCTCTCGGGCGGCCCGTCGAGCGTCTACGAGGCGGCCGCCCCGAAGTGCGACCCTGGCCTCTTCACGCTCGGGATTCCGGTGCTCGGTATCTGCTACGGGATGCAACTGGCCTGCGAAGCCCTCGGTGGCCAGGTCGCCCGGGCAACGGCCCGTGAATACGGCCGGGCCGCCTGCGACGTGCTCGACCACGACCTCCTCTTTGACGGCGTCCCCGACCACACCGAGGTCTGGATGAGCCACGGGGATCAGGTCGACGCGGTCTCGAGCGACTTCCGGCCGCTGGCCCAGACCGCCACCTGCCCGCTGGCGGCGGTCCGGCATCGGTCCCTGCCGGTTTTCGGCCTCCAGTTCCACCCCGAGGTCACCCACACGCCGGCCGGCGGCACGATCCTGGCCAACTTCCTCAAGGCCGCGTGCGGCTGCTCCGGCTCCTGGCGGCTCGACGACTTCGCCGCCTCGATGATCGACTCGCTCCGCAGCCGGGTCGGCTCCGATCGGGTGATCTGCGGCCTCTCCGGCGGCGTCGACTCCGCGGTGGTCGCCGCTCTGCTCAGCCGGGCGATCGGCGACCAGCTCTCCTGCATCCTGGTCGACAACGGCCTGCTTCGGAAGGGGGAAGCAGCGGCGGTGATCGAGGAGTTCACGACGCATTTCCGCAGCGACCTGCACGTCGTCCCGGCGGAGGCGCGGTTTCTCGAGGTGCTCGCCGGCGTCACCGACCCCCAGGACAAGCGGCGGCGGATCGGCAAGGCCTTCATCGACTGCTTCGCCGCCGAGGCGGCCCGGGTCGAAGGGGCCCGGTATCTCGCCCAGGGCACGCTCTATCCCGACGTGATCGAGAGCGGGGCGGCCGCCGACGGCCCGGCCGCCACGATCAAGCTCCACCACAACGTCGGCGGCCTGCCCGACGACCTCCAGTTCGAGCTGATCGAGCCGCTCCGCGACCTCTTCAAGGACGAGGTTCGCCAGCTCGGCCTTCAGCTCGGCCTGCCGGAGCGGATCGTCTGGCGGCATCCCTTCCCCGGCCCGGGCCTGGCCGTCCGCTGCCTTGGCGAGGTGACCAAGCCCCGTCTCGACACCCTTCGCGAGGCCGATGCGATCGTGCTCGAGGAACTCGACGCGGCCGGGCTGATGCGGAAGGTCTCCCAGGCCTTCGCCGTCCTCCTGCCGGTGCAGAGCGTCGGCGTGATGGGCGACGCCCGCACCTACGACGACGTCCTGGCGGTGCGGGCCGTCGAGACCGAAGACTTCATGACCGCCGACTGGAGCCACCTCCCCCACGAGGTGCTCGGCCGGATTTCGACGCGGGTCATCAACGAGGTCCGGGGGGTCAACCGGGTGGTCTACGACATCTCCTCGAAGCCGCCGGCGACGATCGAGTGGGAGTGATTCCCAGCCCGCGCGGCTCGGGGTCGGCCCGAGTTCCTTGCGGGCGGGGGTTGGAAAAGGGTACAGGCACCTCGCTTCGCTCGGAGCCCGTCCCCTTTTCCA
>CALGAS010000485.1 GCA_937959175.1 uncultured bacterium
ACTGGCTCCGAGCGAAGCGAGGTGCCTGTACCCTTTTCCAACCCGAGGACGCACCCGGAATACGGGCCCACCCCGAGCCTGCGTGAGGAGAGCCCGCCGGATGGCACGGGCCCACCCCGAGCCTGCGGCTGGGCGAAAATGTCACCGCGGCGGGGAAAAAATCGCCGCGGCTGATTGGTGAACGACTGGTTTCTGCAGGAGCCCGGCAGGCGTATCCTTGAGCACGATTCAGTGCTTCCCGGAGACCACCGATGACGACCACCCGCGGCGTTCTGTGCAGCCTGTCGGTGCTCCTCCTGCCAGCGATCGCCACCGCCGCCGACGCGGCCGTGGCCAAGGCGATCAGCAAGGCTTCAGAGTTTCTCGCCGAGGCCCAGGCGGACGACGGCAGCTTCAAGGCCGACCTCGGCCCGGCGGTGACGGGTCTGGCCGTGACGGCGCTGGTCCGCAGCGGCACGCCTGCGGAAGATCCGGTCGTCCAGAAGGGCCTCGACTACCTGCTGACTTTTCGGCAGCCCGACGGCGGGATCTATTCGCCCGGGTCACCGGTGGCCAACTACGAGACCGCGATCGCGATGCTGGCTCTGGCGGCCTGCAACGCCGAGGGCCGGCTGGCCGAGGAGATCGAGGGGGCGACAGGCTTCGTCAAGAAACTCCAGTGGGATGGCGGGGAAGGCAAGGACGAGGCCGACCCGGCCTTCGGCGGGGCCGGCTACGGCCGCAAGTCACGGCCCGACCTGTCCAACACAGCGTTCATGATCGAGGCGTTGCGGACGGTCGGTGAAAGTGAGAACGATCCGGCGATCCAGCGGGCGCTCGCCTTCGTGTCGCGGACGCAGAATCTGCCCGGGCCCGACAACCCGATGCCCTTTGCCGACAAGAACCCCGACGGCGGCTTCTACTACACGCCGGCCAACGGCGGGGAGAGCCAGGCCGGCACGACCGCCAATGGCGGCCTGCGAAGCTATGCCTCGATGACCTACGCCGGCCTCAAGAGCATGATCTTCGCCGGCCTCGGTCCCGACGACCCGCGGGTCAAGGCGGCCATTTCCTGGCTGCGGAAGAACTACACCTTCGAGGAGAATCCGGGCATGGGTCAGGCGGGGCTCTACTACTTCTATCACACCGCCTCCAAGGCCCTCGGCGTGCTTGGCGAGGAGCCCTTCACCGATGCCGAGGGTACGAAGCACGACTGGCGGAGGGAACTCTCTGCGGCGATCGTCGCCCGGCAGCTGGCCGACGGCTCCTGGGTGAACGCCAATGAGCGGTGGCTGGAGGGCGAGCCGGTGCTCGTGACCAGCTACGCGTTGCTGGCGCTGGCCAACTGCCAGGAATGACCTGGCCTCCGACGACGTCGCCCCCCCGGCGGGCCGCTCAGGCCGCCTTGCCCGTCTTGTAGAGGTAGGGATTCATCGTCGGATCGTTGTACATCTTCATCTGCCGGAAGACGCGGAGCGGCCGGGAACCGGCGAAAATCTCGGTCAGGAGCCGGTCGATCGCCGCCACCAGATGATCCCGCTGGGCATCGAGCACAGCGAGCTTGGCGAATGCCTTTTCCCGATGTTCGGCGGTCGCGTCGGGCCGCTCGGCCTGCTCCCGCATGTGGAAGCGACGCAGTTCGAGAATCGAGAGCCGATCGATGGCGGCCCCGGGGGTCTCGGTGGCTGCCGGGGCGGTCGCGGGGGCGGCGATCCCCTGGGCAGCCAGTTCGGCGATCAGCCAGTCGTCGACCTTCTCGATCGCGTCGTTGCGGGCCTGGTTGTAGCGGTCGATCGCCCGCTTGACCGCCGCGATCCGGGCGTCGCTGACGTCGGGCGAACGGGCGATGTCTTCTTCGTGCCAGAGCAGAAAGTTGAACCGATGGAGGTCGCAGACTCGGCCCCGCAGGCCCTCCTCGGTATGGGCGGGGGCCACCTGATGCCAGTGATCGACCAGGTGCTCGAGCAGGCGATCGATGTCGGCGGCTGCCGCCGGCGGGGTCTGGCGGTCGGTGGTGGCCGGAGTCGTCATGGGAATCTCCTTGCAGGCTGGCAGGTGAAACGGGTGATGATTGAGCGGCGCTGCTAGGCGGCCCGGCGAAAGACGAGGCAGAGGTTGGATCCACCGAAGCCGAACGAGTTGCTGGCGGCCACCTCGACGCGGCGGGGCCGGGCGACGTGGGCCACATGATCGAGCGGGCAGGCGGGATCGGGGTTGTCGAGGTTGACCGTGGGCGGCACCGCTTGCCGCTCGATCGCCCCCAGGCAGGCAGCCGCCTCGAAGGCCGCCGCACCGCTGACGAGGTGGCCGGTCATGCTCTTGGTGGAACTGACGGGAATGGTGTCAGCCGCCGTGCCGCAGGCGATCCGGATGGCCCCCGCCTCGGCGACATCGCCCACCGGCGTGCCCGCGGCATGGGCGTTGAAATAGTCGATCTCGATCGGTGCGACCTGGGCATCGGCCAGCGCGGCGGCGATCGCCCGAGCGGCCTGGGTGGGATCGGTGTTGGGCGCCACCATGTGGCTGCCGTCGCTCGACATCCCGACGCCGGCGAGTTCGCCGCGGAGGCAGGCCCCCCTGGCCCGGGCGTCGCGGTCCCGCTCAAGAATAAAGAAGCCGCCCCCTTCCCCCATCACGAAGCCGTCACGGGCCGTGTCGAAGGGGCGGGAAGCCTTCGCCGGATCGTCGCTCCGTCGAGAGAGGGCCCGCAGGTTGTAGAAGGCAGCCAGCGAGGTGGGGCTGAGGATGTCGCAGCCGCCTGCCAGGCAGGCATCGACCCAGCCGAGCCGGAGCCAGTTGCGAGCCACGGCGAGGGCGTAGCCGCTCGAGCCGCAGGCCGCCGCCACGGTCACCGCCGGTCCCTTGAGACCGAGCCTGGCTGCCAGCCGGTGCACGAGCGTCGCCTCGCGGGTCGGTTCAAACACGTCCCGGCCGCCGGCCAGAAAGTCATTTTCCCAGGTCTTGAGATGCTCAGCTCCCAGGCCGAGCACCAGCCCGATCCGCCGGCCTGGCGTGGCGGCAAGCCCGGCATCAGCGACCGCGGCTGCCAGCGGTGAGAGACACATCTGTTCCAGCCGGTCGAGGCGGGCAAACTCGGCCGGCTCGACACCCGCTGGGACCGGAATCTCGGTCACCGGGGCGGCGAACTGGGTGGTGGTCCGAGCCGGGTCGGTCGTCTCGATCGCCCGCACGCCCGAGCGGCCCTCTAGGAGGGCATCGACCAGGCCGGTGGCAAAGCTGCCCAGCGGCGAGACCACGCCCAGCCCGGTGATCATCACCGGTGACGTGAGGGGCTCACCCGCGAAAGACAGCCCGCTCATGCCGCCTCCCGTCGGAAGGTCGCCACATTGCGGGGGCGGCCCGCCACGCGGATCGCGCCGCCCCAGGGGCAGCCGATCGTCCACCAGGCAAGCGCACCACCCTCGCGACACATTGAGAGCGCCCGGGTGAAGGCGACGAGGCCACCAGCCGGTTCGTGCAGTCGCGGCCCGCTGGCGGTGCCCGCCGGCATGTGCACGGCCAGGGAGAGTTCCGGCATGTCTTCACCGCCGCCGTCCGGCGAGCCGATCGGCTCCAAAAGCATCGCCAGCGCCCGGCAGGTCGGGTCGTTCCTGGCTTCACCGGCCGCATCGAGGCAGGGTTCTTCATCCCACTCGGTGGCCACCAGCCAGGCGGCAGCACAGTCGGGATCCCCGCCGCCGGTCAGGAGCGTCGCGGCGGTGAACAGTCCCTCGGCGACCGCGTCGGGGCCGCCGCCGACCCCCAGGTGCGGTCCGTGCATGCCCAGCGCCACGCTGACCGCTCCGGCGATCGAGTGCAGGGAACACTGCGGCACCAGATGGGGTGAAACGCTCGCGGCCCCGCCTGTCGGCAGAGCGGCGAGTGTCCGGGCCGCCGTCAGTCGACCGGCCTGGCAGGGAGCCGAAACGACCGCGTGGCCGCCGACCGAGGGGTGCCGCGGGTGTTCGGCCAGCGCCTGCAAGACCGCCCGGACGCCGACCACGCTGTGTTCGTCGGCATGGCGGAGAAACCGGTGCGGCAGCGCAGGCCCGCCGGCCGGGCAGGGCTCGCTGCGGACCGCGGCCATTTCCGAGAGCCGCGCCTCGCGGAAGGCGAAGGTCGTGATCCCGCAGCCCGGCGGCGACGGGAGACGGGGGCTCGGGGCGACGTTCATGCTCGCGTCCGGCGGCCGACCGGCGACGATGCGGGGGCGGGGAGGCCCCGGCCTCGATCAGGCAGCCTGCCGACCCTCCTTGGCGGCCAGTTTTTCCTGCAGCACATCGAGCATGTCGCCCACCGTAGCGATCCGCTCCAGCAGTTCGGTCTCGATTTGGATGCCGAAGCGGCTCTCGACATGGAGCACGAGCCCGGCCATGTCGAGCGAGTCGAGATTGAGACCCTCCCGCAAGGACGTCGTCTCTTCGAGGTCGGGGAAGTTCTCGCCGGTTTCCTTCTCGAGCAGTTCGAGCACGACGGCGGACAGTTCCTGGCGATTCATGGGAAAGCACTCTCCTCGGGCGTTTTGGGCATCGGCCTGACGGCTGCCACAGGGAGCGGGAAGGTAGCGGAACAGCCTCGGCGGGCGAAGATCAAAAACCGGGGGTATTCTGGGGGCTTTCCAGCTGGGATACGCCGCCCAAGGCCCCGGAAATCGTCTCGATGCCGTCTGCCGATCATGTCCTCCCCGGCCGTTTCACCCGCCCGCTCGGCCTTCTCACCGTCGCCTACACGATCGTTTTGGTCGTCGCGACCCACTATCCGAAGCCGGAGGATCTGCTGGGACCCGACCCGCCCTCCGACAAGACCCTGCACTTCATCGCTTACGGCCTGCTCGGTCTTCTCGCGGCGGCCACCCTGGCGGCCGCCGGTCGCTGGTCGCTGCGGACGGTCGGGGTACTGGCCGCCGGGCTGGCGGTCTTCGCCGCCCTCGACGAGGCGACGCAGCCGGCCTTCGGAAGGGCGGCAGACGTCTGGGACTGGGCCTATGACCTGATCGGCCTGATCGCCGGGATCATCGTCGTGGCGGTCGTTCAGCCCTCGCTGACGGCGGCCAAGGCTGCCGGCGGGCCTCAGTAGTTGGGCGTCGGTGCCCGGAAGTCATCCAGGCAGACGCTCTTGAACCAGTCGATCGTCTTGGCGAGCCCCTCGCGGAGCGGCACCGTCGGCTCCCAGTCGAGCTTCTCCTTGGCCAGCGTGATGTCGGGCCG
Organism: uncultured bacterium; assembly: GCA_937959175.1. Lineage (GTDB taxonomy): Bacteria > Planctomycetota > Planctomycetia > Pirellulales > UBA1268 > QWPN01. The sequence goes on from CALGAS010000485.1 coordinate 5,187, forward strand.
CCGCCGCTCGGGGTCGTCGACCGGCAGCGGCTTCTCGATCAATGGCGACTGTGAGCCGGTCAGTTCGAGGGTCAACTCGGCCAACTGGCGAATCGTGAACTCGCCGGGGTTGCCGATGTTGACCGGTCCAGTGAACTCGTCGGGCCCGTTCATCATCCGGATGATGCCTTCGATGAGATCGTCACGGTAGCAGAAGCTTCGCGTCTGCTCGCCTGAGCCGAAGATCGTGATCGGCTCGCCCACCAACGCCTGCCGGATGAAGTTGGAGACGACGCGGCCGTCGAAGGGATGCATCCGCGGCCCGTAGGTGTTGAAGATTCGCACGATCCTGACATTCACGCCGTTGTGGCGGTGGTAATCCATGAACAGCGTTTCGGCGGCCCGCTTGCCCTCGTCGTAGCAGGCCCGGGGGCCGATCGGATTGACAGCCCCCCGGTAGCTCTCCGGCTGCGGATGAATCTCCGGGTCGCCGTAGACCTCGCTGGTGGACGCCTGCAGGATTTTGGCCCGGCAGCGGCGGGCCATGCCGAGCAGGTTGATCGCCCCCATCACGCTCGTTTTCATCGTCTTGATGGGGTTGTACTGATAATGGCCCGGGGCGGCCGGGCAGGCGAGGTTGTAAATCTCGTCAACCTCCAGCCAGAGCGGGTGGATGATGTCGTGACGGACGAGCTCGAAGTTTTCCCTCCCCAGCAGGTGGGCGACGTTCGACTTCTGGCTGGTGAAGAAGTTGTCGGCGCAGATCACATCGTGACCCTCCGCCACGAGCCGTTCGCAGAGATGACTGCCGAGAAAACCGGCGCCGCCGGTGACGAGGATCCGCTTGAGGGTGGGCATCAATCGAGGTTCCATCGGGGTGGGCGGCGACTCCACAGCAACACCGCGGCGTGGTAGTGTACCCGGACAGCGGGTGCCGGTTCGGCCGGCAGTGTCCGCCTGCCGCATCCTTGAGGGGAGATACATCATGCCGGGTCCCGTCAGCCGTCGCACCGCCCTTGCCGCCGCCGCCCTGGCGGCCAGCCCGCTGGCTGCGGCCGGCCCGGCCGCCGCCGCCGACCGCAAGGGTCGGATCAAGCAATCGATCGTCTACTGGTGCTTCAACATCGCCGGCGAGAAGTGGAACATCGAGCAGATGTGTCAGGTTGCCAAAGATCTCGGCTGCCTGTCGATCGAACTGGCCCCGCCGGAGACTTGGCCCACGATCAAGAAGCACGGCCTCACCAGCGCCATCGTGCCTAACGGGATGCCCGGCGCACCCTTCATGAAGGGGCTCAACAACCCCCGCTACCACGAGGAGGTCATCGCCCGGACCACTGAGATGATCGATGCCGCCTCCGAGGCGGGGTTTCCGGCCGTGATCGCCTTCACCGGCTACAAGTGGCGGGACGCCGATGATCCGACCAGCGGCGAGCTGTCGCTCGAGGAGGGGGCCGACAACTGCGTCAAGGCGCTCGAGTCGCTGGCGGGCCACGCCGAGAAGAAGGGCGTGACGATCTGCCTGGAGCACCTCAACACCCGCGACGACACGCACCCGATGAAGGGCCATCCCGGCTACCAGGGCGACGACGTCGACTACGTCGCCAACATTCTCCGGCGGGTTGGCAGCGACCGTGTCAAGATGCTCTTCGACATTTACCACGTGCAGATCATGAACGGTGACGTGATCCGTCGCATCGAGCAGTGCAAGGACGTGATCGGCCACGTCCACACTGCCGGCAACCCCGGCCGGGCCGAACTCGACACCAACCAGGAGATCTTCTATCCGCCGATCATGCGGAAGCTCCTGGAGATCGGCTATCAGGGCTACGTCGGCCAGGAGTTCATCCCCACCCGCGATCCACTGGCCGGACTCAAAGAAGCCGTCGCCCTCTGCGACGTCTGACGGCCGCCACACGCGAACCCGTATTCCGGGTTCGTCCTCGAGTTGGAAAAGGGTACAGGCACCTCGCTTCGCTCGGAGCCAGTCCCC
>CALGAS010000486.1 GCA_937959175.1 uncultured bacterium
TCCCGATGGAAGACGGCATCATCGTTTCACCACGCTCTCGTCATAGTTGATCAGGGCATTGATCACGGCGGCCGTCGCCGCCACGTCTTCAGCTGGCAGGCCATCGGCCGGCTCCCGCTGGCCGACGCTGAGATAGCGGGCGGCTTCCTCGGGCCGGGCCCGGTACCAGGCAAGCTGACCGGCCTGCATCGAGCGAAGGATCGCCCGCTCGTTGTCGTCCGGCGAACGGCTGGTGAGCCGCTCGAAGGCCTCCGCCACAGCCGGCTCGATCTGGCCGCCGTGCTCGACGAGCAGCTGCTCGGCGAGCGCCCGGGCGGCCTCGACAAACTGCTCGCCATTCAAGAGCACCAGGGCGTGCAGCGGCGTGTTGGTCGTGTCCCGCCGGGCCACGCAGACCACCCGGGACGGCACGTCGAAGACCTCGAGCATCGGGGCCGGCCCCGTCCGCCGCCAGTAGGTGTAGATGCTGCGACGATAGAGATCCGCCCCGGAGCCGGCCTTCTCCGGCTTGAAGGAATCGGGCATGTCGTAGGTCTTGACCGGTGGCCCCCCGACGTGCTCGACGAGAAGGCCAGAGGCGGCCAGCGCCCCGTCGCGGATCATCTCCGCCGGGAGGCGGTGCCGCGGACCGCGGGCCAGCCAGGTGTTCAGCGGGTCGTCAGCCATGGTCTTCTCATCGGCGACGCTCCGCTGGCGATACGTCTCTGACATCATGATCGCCTTGAGCAAGGCCTTCGTATCCCAGCCGAGGCCTCCCTCGGCCACCGGGTGGGAAAACTTCCAGGCCAGGAGGTCGAGCAGTTCGGGATACTCCGGCCGGATCGCCTGGCTGCCGAGATCCTCGGGCGACTGCACCAGTCCGATCCCGAAGAGCCCCTGCCAGATCCGGTTGACGGTGACGCGGGCCAAGAGGGGGTGGTCGGGATCGGTAAGCCAGGTCGCGAGCCCCAGCCGGTTCCGCGGCAGGTCAGCCGGGAAGGGTGGGAGCACCGCCGGCGTGGCCGGCCCGACCGGCTCGCCCCGCTTGTCGTAATCGCCCCGCTCGAGCACGTAGGCGACCTTGGGCTCAGGAAGCTCCCGCATCACCATGATCTCCGCCGGCTTCTCCGCCAGGTCGTCGCGACGGCGGCGGGCCTCTTCGAGGGTCTTGCGGCGAGCGGCGGCGCCTTCGTCGACGGCCGCCACGTAGTCGCCGACCAGCTCGATCGCGGCCACGTCTGACGCCGCTCCCGGATGCACCGTCGCAAGGGTGGCGGCCAATGTGCCGGGCTCGTGGAGATCGCGAATCTCGAGCGGAGCCAGGGCCCGCTCGAAGACCCGGAAGTCATCGACCGTGCCCTCCTTGAAGCCGTGATCGCGAAACCGCTCGCCGATCGTGATCGTGTCGCCACCGCCGCCGGTGATTTCCCGGGAGAGGTGGTCGCGGACGATCTCCGTGGCCGCCTGATGCCCGTTGACGAAGATTTTCAGGCCGGCCGCCCTGCCTGAGCCGTCGCTCGTCACCGCCAGATGCGTCCATTCTCCCACCGGCAGCGGCTCGACCGTCCGAACGCTTGCCGCATCCCCCGGCCAGAAGTGGATCAGCGACCAGCGAAGGTGGCCCTCGTCGACAATCAGCTCGTACCCCCGGCTTGCGGCGTCGGTCCAGGCTCGTGAGCGATGAAAGACGACCGCCCGCTGATACCGCGTGGGGGCCTCGACCCAGAGCGAGACGGTAAAGGGCTGGCTGCGGCGAAAGTTGCCCACCGGCGTCGTTACCGGATGATCACCGGTCAGCATGACGGCCTGGCCCGCCTGGCTGTCACGGCCTGAAACCAGTTGATTGGCGGCGGGAGTCTTTGCCGGGCGGTTCCCGCCGAGGGCATCGGTAAACGTGCCGTCGGGCTGCCGCTCGTCAAACGAATAGCGGACAATCTCCCCCCGCATCTCCGCCGCGGGCTCGCCGACCAGCCCGGCAGGCTGGGCCGCCTCGCCCGCCAGCCAGGCGGCCAGCCGCTGTCGGGCCGCTGCTTCGGCCGCCCTCGCCGCCGCAGCCGCCTCGCCGCACGATTCCTCGGCCTTGGCCAGGGCGGCCGCCGCGGCGTCATCGGCCAACCGCATCTTCGGGGTCGGCGTGGCGGGGGTGAAGAAGGAATAGAGGCCGGCCTCGTCGATGTCGTCGAAGAAGGCGAACAGCGAGTAGTACTCCTTCTGGGAGAGCGGGTCGAACTTGTGGTCGTGGCAGCGGCAGCATTCGAGCGTCAGACCGAGAAAGGCGGTGCCAAATGTCGTCGTGCGGTCGTTGACGTAGGCGACCCGGTACTCCTCCTCGACACTACCTCCCTCGGCCTCCTGCTGATGCAGCCGGTTGAAGGCCGTGGCGAGGATCTGCTCGTCGGTGGCGTTCGGCAGGAGGTCACCGGCGATCTGCCAACGGGTGAACTCGTCCCAGGGGAGATTCTCGTTGAACGCCCTGATCACCCAGTCTCGCCAGGGCCACATCGTCGGCCGCGGGCGATCGACCTGGAAGCCATAACTGTCGGCATAGCGGGCGATGTCGAGCCAGTCGGCTGCCATCCGTTCCCCGTAGCGGGGGCTGGCCAAGAGCCGATCGAGGAGCCGCCCGTAGGCATCGGGCGACCGATCGGCGACGAAGGCCGCCACCTCCTCGGACGTCGGCGGCAGGCCGGTGATGTCGAAGCTCGCCCGGCGAATCAGTGTCACCCGGTCGGCTTCGGGCTGGCGAGCAAGACCCCGCTGGGCCAGTTTCTCCGCCACGATCTCGTCGATCCCCTGGGCGGCATCGGCCGCGGCCGGTTTGACGGGCGGAACAAAGGCCCAGTGAGGCTCGTACGCGGCACCTTGGGCGATCCACTGCCTGAGCAGATCCACCTGCTCGGCCGTGAGCCGGCTAATCTTGGCCTCAGGCGGCGGCATCACGAGATCGGGATCATCCGAGCCGACCCGAGCGATGAGTTCACTGGCCGCCACGTCCTCGGGCACGATCGCCCGCATCCCGCTGTCGAGTTCGGCTGTCGCCGGCGCGAAGCCGTCGAGCCGGAGGCCGGCCTCGCGGTTGGCACTGTCAGGGCCGTGGCAGGCGAAACAGTTCTCCGAGAGGATCGGACGGATCTGGTCGTTGAAGGAAATCCGGGGTACCGGTTCCGCAGCCGGCCCGACAAGCGGGGCAAGCCAG
>CALGAS010000487.1 GCA_937959175.1 uncultured bacterium
TCACCGCCGGAGAGATGTCGGGCTGCGTGGTCGCGATCGGCCGCCGGGCGGGCACGGCCTGGCTGGCGGCCTTCGGCGACCGGCAGGTGGAGCCGACCCGCGAGCCGATGACGACCGACACCGTCTTCGATCTCGCCTCGCTGACCAAGCCGGTCGCCACCGCGACGGCGGTCATGCAGCTGGTCGAAGACGGCCGGCTGCGGCTGGCCGACCCGGTCGCCCGGCATCTTCCCGAGTTCGCCCCGCACGGCAAGGATGCGATCACCGTCCACCACCTGCTCACCCACCGCGGCGGGCTGATCGCCGACAATCCGCTGGCCGACTATCAGGCGGGACCGACCGAAGCCTGGCGGCGAATCTGCGACCTCGAGCCTGTGGCCGCCCCCGGGGAACGCTTCATCTACTCAGACGTCGGCTTCATCGTGCTCGGCCGCCTCGTCGAAAAGCTCGCCGGCCGGTCGCTCGATGCCGTCTGCCAGGACCGCATCTTCACAGCCCTGGGCATGACCGACACCGGCTACGGTCCCGCGGCCGACCTCCGGTCGCGATCCGCGACGACCGAGCAGCGGGACGGCAGGTGGCTCAAGGGGGAGGTGCACGACCCCCGGGCCGCCCTGCTCGGTGGCGTGGCCGGCCACGCGGGCGTCTTTGGCACCGCCTCCGATTTGGCCCGCTACGCCCGGGCCCTGCTCAGCGGCGGCACGCTCGATGGCGGGCAGGTGCTCGCTCCGGCCACCCTCGCCGTGATGACCCGGCCGGTGCCGCTGCCCGCGGGCGGCCTGCGGGCCCTCGGCTGGGACGTGCGAAGCGGCTACTCCTCCAACCGGGGCGATCTCCTCTCGCCGGCGGCCTTCGGCCACGGTGGCTTCACCGGCACGTCCCTCTGGATCGATCCCGGCCTCGACCTGTTCGTCGTCTTTCTCGGCAACCGCCTTCATCCCGACGGCAAGGGCCTCGTCAATCCGTTGGCGGGACGGATCGCGGCGGTGGCCGCCGGGGCGATCGTCGCGCCGGCTGCTCCGGCTGCCCGCGAGCCCGGCGGCGTGGTGCTCACCGGGATCGACGTCCTCGCCCGCGACGGGTTTGAGCCCCTCATCGGCCGTCGCGTCGGGCTGATCACCAACCACACCGGCCGCGACCGGGCGGGACGCTCGACGGCCAGCCTTCTTGCCACCGCCGAGGGTGTCAGTCTCGTGGCTCTCTTCAGCCCCGAGCACGGTCCCGCCGGAACCCTCGACCGCGAGGGCATCGAGGATGCGACCGATCCTGAGACGGGCCTTCCCGTCCGCAGCCTCTACGGCAAGACCCGTCGGCCGACCCCCGAGATGCTGGCGGACATCGACACGCTCGTCTTCGACATTCAGGACATCGGCACCCGCTTCTATACCTACATCTCGACGCTGCTCGAGGCGATGCGGGGGGCCAGCGGCCGGGAGATGCGGTTCGTCGTGCTCGACCGGCCCAACCCGATCAACGGGGTCGACATCGCCGGCCCGCTCGTCGATGCCGGCAGCGAGTCGTTTGTCGGCTGCCATCCGATTCCGCTGCGGCACGGGATGACCGTTGGCGAACTGGCGGACATGTTCCGGGCCGAGCTCGATTTCGATGTCGACCTCGTCGCGGTTCCCTGCGAAGGCTGGCGACGGGAAGACGCCTTCGACGCCACGGGCCTCGAGTGGGTCAACCCGTCGCCCAACATGCGGAGCCTGACCGAGGCCTTCCTCTACCCCGGGATCGGGCTCCTGGAGATGACCAACCTCTCGGTCGGCCGGGGCACCGACACGCCGTTCGAGGTGATCGGGGCGCCCTGGCTCGACGGCGTCGCCCTCGCCGCTGCCCTCCGGGCCCGCCGCATTCCGGGCGTCGCCTTCGTGCCGATCCGGTTCACGCCGCGGTCGAGCAAGCACGCTGACCAACGCTGCGAGGGTCTGAACATCATCATCACTGACCGCCAGCGATTCGATCCCGTCCGAACGGGCCTCGAGATCGCGGTCGCGCTCCGACGGCTCCACCCGGAAGACTGGGACGCCAAACCGTGTGAACGACTCCTCCTCAATCGGAAGACCCTTGACCTGCTGCTCTCCGGGGCCGATCCCGACACCATCCTCGAAACGGCCGCAGACGGCCTCCGCGGCTTCATGATTCGGCGGTCAAAGCACCTGCTTTACCCGCCGGAGGGGACGGAGCCCAAGTCAACGCCGCCCTGAAATCAAGTTGACGCTCAGGGGGCCCTGGAATAAAAAATACCGCGGTCAAGCGGAGGCGGTTTTATCGGAGCTGCGGCGGGATGGGCCGGGAGGCACTTCAATCGCCCCAGGTCAGGTGCGGCGAATACCTCGTGAGGAGCGTTCCCATGACTCAGTTGGCTCGGATCAAGGGCCCGCAGTGGCCGGCAGTGTGCGGTGGCGTGGTCGCGATTGCAGCCGGGCTCGCGGCGGCCTGGCCAGTTGCTGGCCAGACGCTCGAACTGACGGAGGTCACGCGGTTCAACCTCAACGGGATCACCGCCAGCGAACTGGAACCGGGTGGCCCCCTTAATCCCAACTACATCGGCAACAACATCGTCTCGGTCGCCTGGGACGGCACCCGGATGTTCCTGGCGGGTTACAACAACGGCGCCCAGGGAGCCGATTCGCAGAATGTGGGTGTGATCGAACTGCTCAATACCAACGAGTCCGGCATCGTGATCTCGACGAACGTCGACTACGGACCGCGGATGGGCTTCCTGCCAACGATCGGCCAACGAGGCTACTCCGGCATCACCTTCGACGGCACGAACGTCTATGCCGCCTACGATCCGGGCAGCACGACAGCCGACGCTCTCACTGCCTTCAATGTCTCTGATCCGGCTGCTCCGACGACGGCCTGGCAGGCCTTCGGGCGAGGCGGCGCGGGCGTGGCGATGGACCCTGGCTATGTCGTCGGCGGCATCAGCCAGGGCGGCGCCGGCGTCGCCTGGGGAACCTGGGGCGACGGTGTCTCCGGCTCTGCCAATCGCCGCGGCCTCAACGATCCAGCCACAGGTGACTTCATCTACGGCTTCGCCGACCCGGCGAGCGTACCTCCTGGAATGCAGTGGACCGGCACAACGAGTGCGGTGTACGGCCGCGACCTCGCCTTCGACCCCGACACCGGCGACGTCTACGGCCGCTACAGCGGTGTTGTCTCCAAGGCGGTGCGATCCGGTGTGAATGAGACGACCTCGCAGAGCGTCATCTACCAGCCTTTCGGAGAAGTTCCTTTTGTCAACTACCAGACGATCGCCTTCATGGACGACACCACCGACGCGGGTGACCTGCTGATTTGGAACCAGCGAGACGGCGCCACCAACCTGCCCTTCACTGAATACGTCCGGCTGACCGACACCGACGGCGCCTTCCAAACCGCCACCTGGAACTTCCTCGGCGGGGAGGAGCCGGTCTCCGGCAACGGCATTTACGACTACGCCTTCGACACGACCAGCCAGACCCTGGCGATCGTTGACACCTCCAACAGCCGGGCCTCGATCTTCCGCTTCGGCGCCCCCGATCCCGACACGCAGTTGCAGTGGGCCGCCGATGGTTTTCTGCCCGGCGGGAGCGGCATCTGGGACGAGTTCGGCTTCACCTGGCTGGGCGCCTACGGGCAGACCGCCTGGGTGCCCGAGGCAAAC
>CALGAS010000488.1 GCA_937959175.1 uncultured bacterium
GAACCTACCGAGCCGAGCCCGGTGAAGAAAGGCTGGTTTTGGGGGCCAGCCGTTCAGGTCCGTCGGCGCCGATCCCGCCGCTCGGTCTTGTGATCGACCAGGCTTCCGCCGGCCGATGAAACTGCCGATCGACCGCTCTCCAATCGGCAGCGACAGCAGAGTCTGCCCAGATCGCCAGCGTTTCGCAGGCCACACCATTTTCCACCGGCGACCTGCCGACGCCGGCAGTGCTGTCAGTCGAATCGCTCGGTCCAGGCGGTGTCTGCATAGCGGTCTCGAACCAACGCGGCCACGCGGTCTACCGGCCAATGCTGCCGCTGCGAGTCTGCCGCGAAGGCCTGCCGCACGGCCGTCTCAATCGCGGCGGGCCCGACTGCAAGGTTCACCAGAAACGCCCCATGCGGCCGACCGGCCCGGTAGCCCGGCTCGCGGGGCGGGTGGCGGAGCACGCGGGTGATGAGCTCCAGGTCGAAGGCATCCAGCAAGGTGCCGTGGTAGAGAAGCCCGCCGCGGCGAACCCGCAGGGCGTTACCCGAGATCTTGCGGTCGCCGTCGGCGGTGGCGAGGGCCAGGTCGCTCAGCCCTCGCCGCACCACCGGCCGCCCGGTTGCCGAGAGGGCCTCGGCCAGCGGTTCGAGCACGCCGGCATGGAGCCGGTCGATCGGCGGTGGCGGCCCCGCCGGCAACGGCGCGATCAGCGACCACATCACGCAGCCGGGTCCCAGGACGACCGTCAGCCCGCCGCTGGGCCGCCGCACGATCCTGACACCAGCAGCCCGGCAGGCCTCCCGGTCGACCTCCTCATCGATGCGGCTCGAGGATCCCACCACCACCGTCGGTTCCTCGGCCATCCAGGTGCGAACCACAGGCGTGGTGAGTAGGCCGGCGTGCGCCTCCTCGAGCAGGGCCTCATCGAGGGCCAGCTGCTCCTCGGCCCGCCCGCTCGGCATCGCCAGCCAGGCGGACGGGGGCGGCGGCCGCTGGCCCACCGGCCAGGGAGGAACGGAGTCGTGTGGCGGCGATGCAGAGGCCGGGCCGGGCTGGCGGGTGGTTTGACGCATGAAACACGGGTCCTAGACTGCTGGAGATGACGGCCGTTCGCCGGCATTCCAACTCCCGGTGGTTTTTATGGCCGATTCTCCTCGCACCGCGATCTCGCCGGACGACTCGCTACCGCCAGTTGAGCCTCCCAGCGCGGGCTTTCTTGTGCAACTCTTCCTGGTGCCGGCGGTCATCGTCGGCATCATCGTTACCGTCTGGCTGACCTTCCACTGGCTGGCCCAACTCGGCAACGACCCCCAGGCGTACGTGCGAACGCTCCGCCGCAACACCGAGGGCCGCTGGCAGGCCGCGCTCAACCTGGCCAACGATCTCCGCGGCCCTGGCGGAGCGGCCCTCAAGGCTGACGCCGATCTGGCGGGCGAACTCGCCTCGATCCTCGCCACCGAAGTCTCCAGCGGCCGGCCTGCCGGCAGCGGCCGCTCAGCCGAGCAGTCGCAGACGCTCTGCGTCTATCTCTGCCGGGCCCTCGGCGAGTTTGCTGTGCCGGAGGCGGGTCCGCCCTTGGTGGACCGCGCGGAAGACGCCGACCAGCCGGAGATTGCCCGGGCTGCCGTCGAGGCGCTGGCGGTCCTCGCGGCCAACCTCGCTGCAGCCGATGAGACCTTCAGCGATCCCGAAGCGGTCACGACCGCCGTCCTGGCAGCGAGTGAGTCGCCCGAGCAGGGGCTGCGGTCGAGCGCCGCCTTCTCGCTGGGAGTCGTCAGCGGCGACGGCGCCGCAGAGCGGCTCGAGGTGCTCTGCAATGATGTCAACGACGATGTCCGCTACAACGCCGCTCTCGGCCTCGCCCGGCTGGGTCGTGGCGTTGCCTGGGAGACACTCACCGAAATGCTCACCCTACCCGACGTCGCGGCCCCGCCGGGCGACGACGAGGCCCAGGCCGCCCGATACAAGCGGGCGATGGTCGTGGTCAACGCGCTCAAGGGCGTGAGCATGCTGGTCGATGACACGAGCCAGCCGCCCCCGGAGTCGGTCACGACCGCCGTCGCCGCACTCCACGACGACGACATCGCCGACGTTCGGCAGGGTGCCCGGGCGCTGCTGAAGCGAATCGGTCGGCTCGACGAAGCAGCAGAGGCAGCTGTTCCCGCCGCGCTCTGATCACCGTTCGGGCGGCAGCCGGCGGCAGATCAGGAGAGATACTCGTCGAGCGCCTCGCGGAGCATGTCGAGATCGGGCTCGAGGCCCGTCAGGGTCTGAAAGTCGATCGCCGCCTGGGCTGCCCGCACCTCGATCCCTTCCACCAGACAGCAGCCGGCGGCCGCGGCCTCCGCAGGCGGGTCGGCGTCGGGAGCGACGTCCGCAAAGACGATGTCGCTCCGCAGGCCGGTCAGCGGCACTGCGGCAGTCGTGCGAACCACGATGCCGACGCTCTCCGGAACGGCGATCGCCTCACCCCAGGGCAGCTGGTCGGCTGTCGCTTCGGCAACGCCTGCCAGATCATCGACGAGCGAAGCTGCTTCCTCGGCGGCTGCAGCCGTGATCCAGACGCGGGCGGCCCCGGCCAGAGCCATTTCAAGGGCGGTCGCCCGCCCGGTCGGCCCCGCCCCGATGACGAGCACCTCGCGGCCGACGATATCGACGTGTGACCGCACCGCCTCGATCACGCCGCGACCATCGGTGATGTGGCCGAGCAGCCCGTCGGCCGTTCGTTCGAGCAAGCCGACGGCACGGGCAAACGTGGCCGCCGGTGTCGTCGCGGAGGCAAGCTCGGCCGCCCCAGCTCGCAGCGGGCCGGAGAGGATGCAGGCCCGAAAGCCCATTGCAGCCGCTCCGGCTGCCGCCGCGGCCAGCCGCTCGGGAGCCACCTCGCAGGTCAAGACCCGCCAGTCGATGCCGGCTGCCAGCAGCGACCGCTCGAAGAGATACTGCGTGGGGTTGCCGGCGGCCGGTGAGCCGAGCACAGCAACGATCTCCTGCAGGGCCGGGCTGGTCATGCCGAGGTCGAATCTTCCTTGATACGCCGGGATGCTCTGGCCAGCAGTCGCTGCATCCCCGCCCGGGGCCGGCCGCTCAGACCACCATATGGGTGGCGGCCACGAATCGTGGGTCGGAACGGATGGGGTCGAAGTCTGGTTCCGTGCCGGTCAAATCGCGGAACCGGCCATCCAGGGCGATCGCCCGAGTGAGGTGATCGATGGCCGCGGCCACGTTGCCCGCCAGCGAATGGTAGCAGGCGAGGTTGTAGAGCAGGATCGGCTGCTTCTTGGAGGCTGCCAGGCCCGTTTCCAGGGCCTGGATCGCATCGGCGAGCCGGTCGAGCCGCTTCAGGCACCAGCCGAGCCCCAGCCAGGCCTCGAACCGCTTCGGATCGCCTGCCGCCGCGCGAGACAGCGGCCCCAAGGCCTCTTCCCAGCGGCCCATCGCCCGCAATGCTTCGCCCTCGATCAGGCTGGCGACGGCCGCCGTTCGGACCTCGACGGGCAGCTGATCTAACTCCGCCAGCGACCGCTCAAGGAGCCGGTAGGCGGCGGGGGGCGCGGGGTCATTGGGCTCAACCAGCAACTCGCCAAGCTCCAGATAGCCAGCGGCCCGCCGCAGGAGCAGCTGCCGCGGGACGGCTTCCTCCGGTCGCTGCGTCGAGTTTTCTGCTGCCGTCGGCATCGCCTGACCTCCACGTGGCGGCAGCCGAGTTACCCGGCCGATCGTCACCATACGTATTTTAGGCAGCTCGGCCGCGAAGGGCACGCAGACCTCCCGCGGCCAAACCCCACCGGTTTTACGCACGGCAGGTCGATTTGGGTCGGACCGAATCCCCGCTGGAGGGGCGAAATCTTGGAATTCGCCCGGTCATCGCTACGAAATCGAGCGGGAAACGCCACTCTTAAGAGCGTGGAGAGGACCGGTGGTCTGATCCGCACCACGCCGGCCGCAGCCTCTCCCCAGCGCAGGACCTATTCCGATGCGACTGACACTCCGAACGCTCTTGGCCTACCTCGATGGCCTCCTGCCCGAGGAGCACCGCGCTGAGCTCGAGGCCAAGGTGAACTCCAGCACGGTCGTGCCCCAGCTCGTGGCACGGATTCGGAACGTGGCCTCGCGGCCCGGCCTGGCAGCGCCCCGGACCGACGGCCGCGGCCTGGCCGAGGATCCAAATACCGTTGCGGAGTTTCTCGACAACGCCTTGCCGGCCGAACGCCTGGAGGCCTTCGAGCGGATCTGCATCGATTCCGACATCCATCTGGCCGAGACGGCCGACTGCCACGCCGCCCTCGCCGAACTGGCC
>CALGAS010000489.1 GCA_937959175.1 uncultured bacterium
CACTTCGGCGGTGCTCAAGGATCCGCTCGATCGCCTCCCCGTCGTCCGTGCCGTCGGCGGCTACGGCTGGATCAGGCCGCCGCTCGCCTTGCCGGCCAGCCTCCCCGCCGGCTGGTTGCTGCCGGTCAGGCCGATTCCTGCCCCCGCCCTCGTTCGACTGACCGTCTGGGCGATTCCCCGCTTCTCCACCTTCATTGCGACCCTGCTGCTGCCCAGGGGCCTGGTCGCCCTGCTCGCCACGGCGACCCTGCTCCTGGCCCTGCTCTCCCCCGTCACCGGCCTGCGGGGGCCCTTGGCGAGCCGGTTCCCTGGAGTCTCCTCCCGGATTTGACGGATCGGGCTTCTTGCCCTGCTGGTCGCCTTGCTGATCGCCTTGCTGATCACCCTCCTCCGGCTCGCCCTGCTTCTGCTCCTGCTCATCCTGCCGATTACCGGCTTCGTCGCGACCCTGCTGGCCCCGCTCAGGCTGCTGCTTGCCGGAGTCCGAAGCCTGCTCGCCGGCGGCTTCATTCGCCCCCTCGCCCGACTGCTCGCCGCCCGACTGCTTGTCGTCGCCGGGCTCGCCCTCGTTGCCTTCCCCGCCTGCAGAACCGTCTTGAGGCTGGTCCTCCATCGCCTCGTCGGGCTGCTCGCCCTGCTGCCCCCCGGCTCCCTGCCCCTCCTGGCCCTGCCCCTGCTCACCATTCGGGTCTTGCTCCTCGTTCTCGCCAGCCTCGCCCTCATCGCCAGGACCGGCATCGCCCGGCTCGCCATCGCCCTGGCCTTCCGGCTGCTCCTGCGGCGGAGCCGAGGCGTCGATCTTGAGCGTCTGCCAGTCGGTGACCGTGACGTTCGGCTCATCGGGCCGGGAATCGGTGGCGACCGCCCGATACTCGAGAACGCTCCCCGGACGACCGCCACATTCCGAAGGAATCAACGTCTCGGCACCGCGGAAACTCATGCGACCGTCACCGACGAGGAGCTCACCGCCCCGGCGGGGTTCGCCGCCGGCGAGCCGAGTCTCGACGCACACGCTCGCCAGGCCGAAGTCGGGATCCAAGGCTTTGACCCGCACGGTCACCGGAGCATCGGGCGGAACCGCCAGAACCTTCTCCTCCGGCACTTCGATCTCCACCTCCGGCGCCAGATCAGGAATCACCTCGATCCGATACTGGAGCCCGCCCGTCAGATCGTCCGCCGACGGACCGCCTGTCTCCGACCGGGGGCGGAAGGCGAAACGGTACGAGTCAAACTCGGCCGCCTTTCGGTCGGGATCGAGCCGCAGCACGAAGGCTCCCTCGCCGATCGTGCGATCCTCTCCGGAGATCGTCAGGGCGACGTCACGGCGACCGTCGCTGCCGAGGTCGATACCCGCCGAATGAAGCGGTCGGTTGGCCTGGGCGACGATGGACACCCGCGTCCCTTCGACGCCGCGGACGTCGCCCTGCCAGGGCAACGTTTCCGGTTCCCGCCGCATGTAGGCCGGATAGTCGTAGCGAATCTCGCGAACCAGCAGCGACGCCGCATCAACCACCTCGACCCTCAACGGCCCGCTGCGGGCGTCCCCCGCCTTGATCACCAGATCGACGGGATAGTCGAGGCCTCGGTCGCCGTCGGGCAGAACGCATCGCCGCCACTGGCCGGACGCTGCCGCCAGCGACACCTGCCAGCCAGGAACAGCTTCACCACCGTCTCGCTCCGGCCGCGGGGTCACGCGCAGGGTTGGCTTTTCTCCCGCGGCAAGGCCGTCGATCTCGGTCTCCACGACCAACTGGCGACCACGGACGATCTCGGCCACACCGTCAATCACCGGAATCACGCGCTGGTCACGATCGACAACCTCGGCAGCCTCGCCCGGCTGCCGCCATGAGAGCCGAGGCGGCTCGATCCAGACGCGGGCCGGTGGACTGACCCCGGTCCAGGGGGCGACGATTCGCGCCGCTGACGTCAGCAGACTCTTCGGGGCGAGCAGCTGATAGAGAATGACGCCGCTTGCCAGCACGGCAAACACCCAGCTCAGCCGCGCCACGGAACGGCGGTCAGCGACGGCCTCCTCGCCAGGCACAGCCGACAGTTGACGGGCGGCTCTGCGACGTAGCGACTTCACAACCGCCTCGGCGGCTTCGCCCGATCGCTCTCTGACGAGCACGGCGTTGACAAGGTCGTTGTGGAGTTCTGGATGCGACCGCTCGAGTGCCCGAGCGGCGTAGACGACGTTGATGCGATACCTCAGGAGCGGCACGAGCCAGCGAATGCACGCTGCCACCAGCCCGACGAGGCCGGCCGCCAGCCACGCCCAGCGGGCCCACGCGGGCAGCCCTCCGGGAACGAGCCAATGCTCTACCAGCACCCCCGTCAGCAGCCAGGCGAGTGCCGCCACTGCCAGCCCCAGCAGAAACGTCACCACCGCCGTGCTCTTGTACTCGGCGCTGGCCGCCGCAAACCGGCGAGCGAGATATTGGTCGGATTTGGAGCCGAGGACCGAATCCTTACCCCACGGCCGGACGGCCAGTGACTCGGCCGGCTGATCGGTGGCTGTCGCCATGGCCTGGTTCCTCTCGGCAGTGGGGTCGTACCTCGGGCACCATTTAGTATATCGGGGCCGACGCCCCCGATTCCTCAAATTGACGCCTCCTCCACTCCTATTTTACGTTCGCAGGTTCGTTCGACAGCCTTTCCTGGTACGCCCGGCCCATGTCGCTCCTGCCAGACGCGGAGACCTTCCGAGGGCTGGCCGACGGCTCGCTGCGGGGCGTGGGGCCGGCCCTGCTGCGGATGCTGCTGGCGGGCCTGGCCGCTCCTTACGGTCTCGCGACAACCGCTCGCAACGCCGCCTACGATCGCGGGCTGCTTGCCAGCTTCCCAGCAGCAGTGCCAGTGGTCTCGATCGGCAATCTCACGCTGGGAGGCACCGGCAAGACGCCGCTGGTCGCCTGGGTTGTCCGCCAGCTGCTGGCCAATGGCCGGCAGCCGGCCGTGGTGAGCCGTGGCTACGCGGCAGCAAATGGCCTGAGTGACGAGGCTGCCGAACTGGCGATCCTCCTGCCCGGCACCCTGCATGTGGCCAACCGGGATCGCGTGGCGGGGGCGGCCGTCGCGGTAGACCGAGGTGCCGACATCGTCGTGCTTGATGACGGCTTTCAGCATCGCCGACTCCGCCGCAATCTCGATGTCGTGGCGATCGATGCAACCGATCCCTTCGGCTGCGATCACCTCTTCCCGCGTGGCCTTCTCCGCGAGGCGGTCGGCGGCCTCCGGCGGGCGGACGCCGTGGTCGTGACGCGGGCCAGCAGCATCTCGGCTGACCAACGTCGCGACCTCAGGACGGTCGTGGAGCGGGTCCGGGGTGGCTCCTTGCCGGCCTGGATGGAGAGCGACCATCGTCCCGTCGGGCTCCGAACGGCCGACGGCAGCAGCGAACCAATGGCGACGCTGGCAGGCCGCCGGATCGCCGCCTTCTGCGGGATTGGCAACCCGGCAGCCTTCCGGGCGACACTCCTCGCTGCCGGCTGCGACCTGGTCGGCTTCCGCGGCTTCGCCGATCACCATGCCTATGACGATCGTGATCTTGCGGACCTGGCAGGCTGGGCCCGGCGAGCCGGCGCCGAACACGCCGTGACGACGCTGAAGGATCTCGTCAAGATTCAGACGCCCGTCCTTGGGGACCTGCCGCTGGCGGCCGTTGAGATCGCCATCGAGCCGCTGGGGGATGCCAGTCCGCTCCTGGACTTGATCACCGGGCTGGCGGCACCGGGCGAGGTGTCCACATGACGCTCGCCCCAGACGCCCGCGACATCGACACCTCGGTCTTGGTGACCACCTACCGTCGCCCCCGCCACCTGGCGCTCGTGCTTGAATCGATCGCGCTTCAGCGGCACGGTCCGCCCCGCTTCGAAGTGGTCGTGGCCGATGACGGCTCGGAGGACTCGACGGCCGAGGTCGTAGAACAGTTCGCCGCCATGGTCGACTTCCCGGTCCGCTTCACCAGCCAGCGACACGACGGGTTTCGGCTGGCACGGGTGCGAAATAATGCCTTCCGGCAGAGCCGCGGCTCCTATCTCCTGTTTCTCGACGGCGACTGCATCCTGCCCCGCGGCCATCTGGCGGCCCACCTGAGACGCCGCCGCCCCGGACAAGCCCTGCTGGGCCACTGCGCCAGGCTGCCCGAGGAGACCAGCGAACAGCTCATCCCCGAGAATCTGGCCGTCACCAGCCTGCCGCGG
>CALGAS010000490.1 GCA_937959175.1 uncultured bacterium
GGTGCCCAACGTCTTCCCGATGGTGGTCTTGTTCGGCCTGCTCGGCTGGACGCGGACCACCCTCGACATCGGCAGCGTGATGACCGCCTCGGTGGCCCTCGGCATGGCGGTCGACGGCACATTCCATTTCCTGACCTTTTTCCGCCGCGGCCTGGCTGCGGCAGGTGGCTCGGCCACGCCCGCGGGACGGGCCGCCGCGGTCATGGCGGCCTTCCGCCACGCGGCCCCGGCCCTCCTCCAGACGGCGCTCGTCTGCGGGATCGGGATCCTCGCCTTCGTGCCGAGCCCCTTCGCCCCGACCCGCCGGTTCGCCCTGATGCTCTCGCTGCTGGTCGCCTCGGCCCTCGTCGGCGACCTCGTCGTCCTCCCTGCCCTGCTGGCCACCCGGGCCGGCCGCTGGTTTCGCTCGGCCCGCGTGTGAGGTTTGCGTGAGCGGCCCGGCAGCCGGGTCTAGCCGGTGAATGGCCGGTGAAAATCGGGATCCGCGCCGGCCGGCTGCCTCGCTAGGATGAGGTTGGCAAGGATGCCGCGTCACCGCTGCTGCAAGGAGGCCCGCATGACGGAAGCCCAGCCGAAGCTGTTCGTGCTCGACACGAACGTGATCCTTCACGACAGCGGCTGCATTCGCAACTTCGAAGAAAACGACGTCGCGATCCCGATCACGGTGCTGGAAGAACTCGACCGCTTCAAGCGGGGCAACGAAGACATCCACTTCCAGGCCCGCGAGTTTCTCCGCCGGATCGACGCCCTCACCGGCGACGTTCTCTCGGCCGCCGGCAGCCCGCTCGGCGAGGGGCTCGGCTCGATCCGGGTGGTGCTCGGCGGCTCCTCCCAGGATCGGCACCGCGACTCGTTCCTCCAAGACACGCCCGACCACCGGATTCTCTGGACGGCCGTCGCCCTCCAAGAACAGCTCGCCCCCCGGCCGGTGATCCTCGTCTCCAAAGACACCAACCTCCGGATGAAGGCCAAGTCGCACGGCCTCCCTGCCCAGGACTACACGTCCGACAAGGTCAAAGGCTTCGACAAGCTCTACACCGGCAAGCGGACAGTCGAGGGCATCGCTTCGGAAGTGATCGACCACCTCTACGCCAACGGCGGCGTCCTCCCGTCCGAGCAACTCCCGCTCGAGCAGCCGCCGGTCGCCAATGAAAACTTCGTGCTCCGCAACGGCAGCAAGTCGGCCCTGGCGACCTTCGACCGCGGGGCGGCGGCCTTCCAGCGGGTCGAGAAGCAGGCCTGCTACGGAATCACGCCCCGCAACGCCGAGCAGTCGTTCGCGTTGCGGGCCCTGACCGACGATTCGATCAAGCTCGTCACGCTCGCCGGCACCGCCGGCACCGGCAAGACGCTCCTCGCCCTGGCCGCGGCCCTCGAGTGCCGCCAGCAGTATCGGCAGATCCTCCTGGCCCGCCCGGTCGTGCCCCTCTCCAACCGCGACCTCGGCTTCCTGCCGGGCGACATCTCCGACAAGCTCGACCCCTACATGCAGCCGCTCTACGACAACCTGACGGTGATCCGCCATCAGTGCGGCGACGACACCCAGGCGGCCCGCCGGATCCAGGAGATGCGGGAGGCGGAGAAGTTGATGATCACCCCGCTGGCCTACATCCGCGGCCGCAGCCTGCAGCGGATGTTCTTCATCATCGACGAGGCCCAGAATCTCACCCCCCACGAAGTCAAGACGATCATCACCAGGGCCGGCGAAGGCACGAAGATCGTGTTTACCGGCGACGTCGCCCAGATCGACCAGCCCTACCTCGATGCCCTCTCCAACGGCCTCTCGTATCTGATCCACCGGATGACCGGCCAGCCGATCTACGCCCATGTCACGCTCGAAAAGGGCGAACGCTCCGCCCTGGCCGACCTCGCCAGCGAGCTGCTCTAAAGCCCGCAGCAAGCCCCCAGCCTCACGCAGGCTCGGGGCAAGCCCGTGCTCCGCACGCGATACGCGAGTTGAAAAAGGGTACAGGCACCTCGCTTCGCTCGGAGCCAGTCCCCTTTTCCATA
>CALGAS010000491.1 GCA_937959175.1 uncultured bacterium
AGGTGAACCCAACCGGATGGCGTACGATGAAGGTGGCATGCAACTCGACGTCATCCAGCCCGAGCCGACGCCCGCAGCCCCGAAGCCCTGCTGTGCCCGCGCGGACGTCGGTGAACTCGGCTGGGCCTGCCCGATGCATCCCGAGATAGCGCAGGCCAACCCGGGAACGTGCGACGTCTGCGGGATGCCGCTGGAACCGGTGGGCCAGGAGGTGGGCGCGGCTGAGGCCCGCGGCCGCGAGGGCTGGCGGCTGGCGATCTGCAGCCTGCTGGCGGGCCTCCTGCTGGTCGTGGCGATGGGCCCGATGCTCGGGCAGATGCTGCCGGTTTGGCTCGGCGGTCCGGCGATTGCCGCCTGGTTCGAGACGGTCGGCCTGATTGGCGCTGCCAGCCGCTGGCTGCAACTCACGCTGGCCACGCCGATCGTCTTCTGGGGCGGCTGGCCGATTCTCGCCGGCGGCCTGGCAGGCTTTCGGACAGGTCGGCCGGGAATGTTTTCACTGATCACGCTGGGGGTGCTTGCCGCCTGGGGCTCGAGCGTCTTTGCCACGCTCTTCCCGGACGTGGTTCCGGCCGCCTTTCGGACGGCCGACGGCAGCGTGCCGGTCTCGTTTGAATCGGCCGGCATGATCGTGGTGCTCGTGCTGCTCGGGCAGCGGCTCGAGAGCCGGGCCCGCCGGGGGACGACGGCCGCCATCCGCAGCCTGATGGACCTCTCTCCCCCCAATGCCGAACGGGTGGGCCATCGCGTCCCCCAAGCGTCGGGCAGCGGCGGTGCGTGTTGCCACGGCCGCGAGCCATCACCGGCCGGCTCGCCTGCGGCGGCCGCGATCATCCCGCTGGCCGCGGTGGCGGTCGGCGATCTGCTGCGGGTCAAGCCGGGAGCCCGAATTCCGGTTGATGGGATCGTCCGCGAGGGCTCGAGCAGTTGCGACGAGTCGCTGCTGACCGGTGAGCCGCTGGCCGTCGTCAAGCAGCCGGGCGATCGGGTCCTCGGCGGCGGGATCAATGGCAACGGTTCGCTGATCATCGAGGCGACCGCGGCGGCGGGGGATTCGCTGGTCGCCCGGATCACGCGGCTGGTCCGTGAGGCCCACAGCCGGCGGGCTCCGATCGAGAACCTCGCCGATCGGATGGCCGCCTGGTTCGTGCCGGCAGTGCTGGTCGTCGCGGTGCTCACCTTCCTCGGCTGGTCGGCATTCGGGCCGCAGCCCCGGATGGCGTTGGGCCTGCTCTCGGCGGTGAGCGTGCTGGTGATCGCCTGCCCCTGTGCCCTCGGCCTGGCGACCCCGCTGGCGATGACCGTGGCGATCGGCCGGGCAGCCCGGGAGGGAATCCTCGCCCGCACCGCCGCGGCCATCGAGCAGCTCTCCCAGCCGGGCAGCGTGTTCTTTGACAAGACCGGCACGCTCACCCAAGGCCGTCCCCGGATCGTGGCGGCCGGAGTGGCAGGATCGACCGCCGGCGGCGAGACCGGGTCGGAAAGCAGCCGGCCCGACTTCACCCGGGAGCCACTCCGCAGGCTGCTGAGCCTGGCGGCGGCCGTCGAAGCTGCCAGCGAGCACGGCCTCGCCCGGGCCTTCACCGACGCGGCCGCCGCCGCCGGAATCCCGCTCCCGCCGGCGGAGCAGGTCGAGGCGGTCGTCGGCCGAGGCCTGCAGGGCCGCGTTGCCGGCCAGCAGGTGTTGATCGGCAGCGAGCGACTGCTTGCCGACGCGGAGGTGCCAGAGGTGAACGGCATCATCGAACAGGTCAGCCGAACCGACGGCACCGTCGTTCTGATGGCCGTCGATGGCACGGCAGCCGGCTGGTTTGCCATTGCCGATGAACCGAGGACCGAGGCCCGAGAGGTGGTTGCCGACCTGCTCGCCCGGGGCCTTGCGGTCGAGATGCTCTCGGGTGACGCGACCGCCACGGCACGCTCGCTGGCGGACTCACTCGGCATCACCGCCGCCAACGGCGGCCTCAGCCCGGCTGACAAGGCGGCCCGGGTCGAGGCGGCGGTGGCTCACAACCGGTCAGCCGGCCGGGGCCGGATCATCTTTGTCGGTGACGGGATCAACGACGCCCCCGCCCTGGCGGCGGCCGATGTCGGGATCGCGATGGGCTCGGCGGCCGATGTCGCCCTGGAGACAGCCGACGTCACGCTCCTCTCCGAGGGGCTGACACCGTTGCCGAGGGCCCTCGATCTCGCCCAGGCCACGATGCGGGTGGTGCGGCAGAACCTCGCCCTGGCCTTCGTCTACAACGTGGTCGCGATTCCGGTCGCGGCGGGCATGCTCTATCCGCTGGTGGGCCATGTCACCAGCCCGATGCTCGCCGCCGCCGCGATGACCCTCAGCTCCCTGTCGGTGATCGCCAACAGTCTCAGGCTCCGCGGTCAGCGGACGGCAACCGCAAGTTCGAGGCCGTCATAGGCCAGTTCCACGCCGGCGGGCAACGCGGCATTGGTGGTCTCGTGGGGGAGGTCGTGGGAGAGATGCGTCAGCAGCGTTCGTTTGGCCCCCGTCCGCTTCGCCACGGCAAGTGCCTGGCCGACCGACAGATGCGTCGGGTGAGTCGTGTGCCGGAGGCAGTCGAGCACGAGCACCTCGAGGCCTTCCAGCAGCGGCCAGGTCGCCTCTGGAATCCCGCTGGTGTCGGTGCAGTAGGCGATGTCGCCGAACCGGAAGCCCAGCACGTCGAAAGGGCCGTGTGTCAATCGGAGGGGCACGACACGGCCACCGAGAATCTCCAGCGGCTCGGTTCCGATCCGCTCAAAGGTGAGTTTGGGGACGCCGCCGCCGGCGGGAGGCTTGCTCGAGAAGGCGTAGTCGAACGCTCGTCGAATCCGCCGCTCGACCGGCTCCTCGCAATACACCGGCATCGGGCGGCCGGAATGGAAGCAGAGCGGCCGCACGTCGTCGAGCCCGTAGACGTGATCGACGTGGTCGTGCGTGTAGATCACCGCCTCGACCCGCCCGATGTCCTCCCGAAGGAGCTGGCTGCGAAGGTCGGGGGTCGTATCGACGAGCAAATGGCCGTCGGGCATGCCGACGAGAATGCTCGTCCGGGTGCGAACGTCCCGGGGGCCACCCTTCTGGCATGTCTCGCAGCCGCACCCGACGAGGGGCACGCCCACGCTCGTGCCCGTCCCGAGAAAGAGGAGTCGGCCGGTGAGATCACGACCTGGATGCCAGGGAGGCTTGCTGCCGCGAGCTGCCGGATCGACGACGGTGGGCGGAGATGCCATGGGGGCGATTATTGACCGAATCTCGGCCGGCCACCACCGGGCGGATATTATTCGCCGACCGAGCCGGCCACCCCCGCGATCCGCGTGGCCCGATGCCGCCGAGCCATCTCACCATTTGACCCTGATCCAAATCAGTTCGCTCCCGCCCGCATGGAAGACGACTCCCAGATTCTCTTCGTTTACGGCAGCCTGCGGCCGGCAGTGGCCCGGGGTGAACCGCTGCGGCTCGTCGCCGATCTCGAGCAACTCGGGTCCGCCAGCGTGCCGGGTGATCTCTACGACCTGGGCGACTACCCCGGCATGGTGGCAGGTGGCGGACGGGTGTGGGGCGATCTGCTGCGGGTTCCCGATCCGGAACGGTTCGACCAACTCGACGACTACGAGGAATGCGGCGGCAGACGGCCGCTTTTTCACAGGGTGCAACTGATTGCTCGCCGGACCGACGGCTCATCCTGTCGGGCGTGGGTCTACCTCTATGCCGGTTCGGTCGCCGGCGGACGATATCTTCCTGAGGGTGATTATGTCGCGTTTCTGAACGAGCGGCCGTCCTGATGCCGCGGCTCGACCGGGGTGGCTCCGGAGGCGGGCGTTGCTCTCTCCCCTCGCGGGAAGGGCCGGCGGGCTGCCGTCATCAATGCAAGGAATGTGCCGCGCTTTTCGGCAGTCGGCACGAGTGTTGCCGCGCCGGCAGGCGGCCGCATGCCTCCCGGAATATCCGGAAGACCTATTTTCCCAGGCCTCCGTGCGCAGCCCATTTTTTGGCACGGAAATTGCTGCTCTACTAGAGCACTCGAAGCCTCCAGACACCGACGAGGCGGTTGCGTGCTTCCGGGACTTGTTCGGACTCTTTTCCGGGTCCGGCCGGAGTCGTTATCGATGTCGTGTCGTCCACCGGCGACGAGTCTTTTCAGTTTCCATTCCTTTTCGAAGTAAGGACGACTTCAGCCATGAGCACGAAGACGAAGCTTGAGTACATCTGGCTCGACGGTTACAAGCCCACGCAGAGCCTGCGATCCAAGACACGGATCGAGAAGGATTTCGGCGGCACTCTCGAGGAGTGCCCGATGTGGTCCTTCGACGGTTCCAGCACCGAACAGGCCTCAGGCGGTGATTCCGACTGTCTCCTCAAGCCGGTCGCGATCTTTCCCGATCCGGGCCGCAAGAATGCCTACCTGGTGATGACCGAGGTACTCAACGCCGACGGCACGCCCCACGAGAGCAACGGCCGGGCCCTGATCGACGACGACGATGACGACTTCTGGTTCGGCTTCGAACAGGAATACTTCCTGTGGTGCGTCAAGAACAACAACCCTCCGGGCTTCCCGGCCGGTGGCTTCCCCAAGCCCCAAGGGCCCTACTACTGCTCGGTCGGCGCCGAGAACTCCCACGGACGGGCCTGTGTCGAGGAACACCTCGACGCCTGCCTCGATGCCGGCATCAACATCGAGGGCATCAATGCCGAAGTCGCCGCAGGGCAGTGGGAGTATCAGATCTTCTCCAAGGGAGCCAAGCAGGCCGGGGATGAGATCTGGGTCGCCCGCTACCTGCTCGAGCGGATCGGGGAGAACTACGGCTATGCGATCGAGTGGCATCCCAAGCCGCTCGGCAAGCTCGACTGGAACGGTTCCGGGATGCACGCCAACTTCTCCAACGAGTTGATGCGGACCTGCGGTGACAAGGAGGTGTTCATGAGAATCTGCGAGGGCTTCGGCGGCGTCATTGATCGGCACATCACCGTCTACGGTGCCGACAACGACCAGCGGCTGACCGGCCAGCATGAGACCCAGCGGATCGACCAGTTCAGCTACGGTGTCTCCGACCGTGGTGCCTCGATCCGGATTCCCGTCGGCACGATCGAGGGCGGCTGGAAGGGCCGGCTCGAGGATCGGCGGCCGGCCTCCAACGCTGATCCCTACAAGGTAGCTGCGGCGATCATCAAGACCGTCAAGGAGGCGACCGCGGCGGCAGGCGTCTCCTGAAACTGATTCCGTTGCGGGTCGGTGCCACGGCCCGAAATGATTGTCACCGACGCCCCCGGCTTGACCCCCGGGGGCGTCGGTCATTCCGCCCGGCCCGCTTCCTCTCCAAACTCGACCTCGCGGATCGCCTCGAGCATCTGCCGCATCGTCTGATACCTGTCGGCCGGATTCTTGGCGATGGCCTTCATGACCACCTCGTCGAGCTGCGTCGGAATCCCGCGGTCGGGACTGATCTTCGAGGGGGGCGGAGGGTTGTCGTGGATGATGTTTTCAAACGTTTCCTGGATGACGCGGCCCCGGAAGGGCTCCCGCAGGGCGGCGGTCTCATAGAGCACCACGCCGGTACTGAAGACGTCGCTCCGCTCGTCGATCACCGCCCGATTGACGTTGACCTGCTCGGGCGACATGTAGAGCGGCGTGCCGGGCCGGTCGCCGGCCATCGTGATCGCCTGGATCGCCTCCTTGTGGCGGGCGAGCGAGCGATGCTGGGGCTCGTCGTCCGGCTGGCCCCAGACCTTGGCGACTCCCCAGTCCAGCAGAATGACCTCGCCGAAGTTCCCCACCCAGATATTTTCAGGCTTCACGTCGCGGTGAATCACGCCGCGGGCATGGGCATACATCAGGGCCTGGGCCGCCCCCGCCACGATCTCGAGTCGCTGCCGGAGCGGGAAGGCCGCGATGGTCTTGGCATCGCCGGTCGCGATTCGCTTGAGGATCTCGAAGAGGTTCTCCCCCGAGACCCGCTTCATGGTGAAATAGATGCCCTCGGACTCATCCCGGCCGATCTCATAGACGGGGACCGTGTTCGGGTGCTGCAACTGGGCGGTGACGCGGGCCTCGCGGAGTAGCCGTCGCTCCTCGGTCTTGTCGTTGTGAAAGCGGGGCAGGAGGCTCTTCATCACCACCGTGCGACCGGTGATCTGGTCGAAGCAGGTACGCAGCACCGCCGAACCGCCCCTGGCCATCTCCCGGAAGTTGGCGTACTTGCGAATCCCATCGGGCAGGACGGCCGGCAGCTCGTAGTCGGTCGCGTTGCGAAAAATGGGCCCCTGGCCATCAGCGGGGCGTGGCATGGGAATCTCCTGACCTGTCGAACGGGCTGGGCTGACCTGCGAAGGCTTCCTCTCGCATTCCTCGCGTTCATTGTAGGGCCCGGTCGAATCAGCTGTTCACCCGCTCGACCGCTCTAGCGTTCCGAATCGCCCGAACTGGCGGCCCGAGGCGGGGCATAGGCGATGATCAGGTCGCCGGCAGCCGGATTGCTCTTCTCGGTAGTCGCCCGGAAGATGAGCCGGCCTGCGGGCTTCTGCCAGAGAATCACCCGAGTGCCCTCGGACCGGTTCGCGAGATAGGCCTCGTAGGGAAACTCCTCGCTCAGCCGCGTTGCCTGAAACCGCCAGCCGCGGGCGTGGCCGAGCTGGTAGTCGAACAGCAGGAGTTCCGGCTCGCGGGTCAGCGGCCGTCCGCCGAGCGTGAAGGCGAGAGCCTTCTTCTCGGCCTGCTCCCGGACGGTCGGAATCTCAAAGACATTGCCGCGGCCCACCTCCGGCCCGAGATCGGTGCAGACCAACGCGTTGTAGGCATCGTTCGGCGTGGCCGCGATGATGGCAATAAACCGCTGGAGGTCGACTTCGAAGTGGGCGCTCTCCGAAAGAATCTCGCCGAAGTAGGTCGGAATGTCAGCCAGCCGCGAACCCCGGATCCGACTCCATTCGCTGTCGGCCACCAGCACGGGAATCTCGGCCTTCTTGAGGGTGGTGGCGAGGTCGGTGACAAATGGCGAACCGCCGACGATCAGGACGCCCGGCCGCGAAGCTGTCGTCAGGCCCAGGAGGCCCGCCAGGGGCGCGAGCGTGAAGCCGTGCACGAAGACCGTCGCCACGACGACTGCAAAGGTGATCGCCACCATCCGCGGCGCATCGATCACGCCATTGTCGTGGAGGGCCGCCGCAAACAGGCTGGAAACCGCCACCGCAACGATGCCGCGGGGGGCGATCCAACCGACAAACAGCTGCTCGGCCAGACTCAGGCCGGTGCCCGCGGTGGCCACCAAGACCGCCAGGGGCCGGATCGCAACCATCACCAGACCGACGAAGGCGACGGTGCGGAGATCGAGCGACGCCAGGGCCTCCCGGTCGAGGGCTGCCGTGAGCAGGAGAAAAAGGCTGGAAACGAGCAGAATCGTGACCGTCTCCTTGAACCGTCGCATCTCGGCCAGGCTGGCGATTCGGGAGTTGGCCAGCCGGAGGCCCATCACCGTCACCGTCAGCAGGCCTGCCTCCTCGAGGATGAGATTGGTCAGGGCATTGGCCGCGATCACCGCTGCGAGCAAGACCGGAGCCTTCAGGTATTCCGGAACGTGCCCGCGGGTGAACGCCCAACTGATCCCAGACCCGGCCAGCCAGCCACCGCCGACGGCCACGGCCGCCGCCGCCGCCAGGGAGAAGGCCAGCCGGCTGACGTCGTGGGTGCCATGCCAGACGAGGTAGGTCTCGAAGGCCACCACGGCGAACAGCGTTCCCACCGCGTCGTTGACGATCGCCTCCCATCGCAACAGCGAGGCGGTGCGGGCCGTGAGCCGCGCCTGTCGCAGGAGGGGCATCACGACCGTCGGTCCGGTCACCACCAGGATGGCACCCAGAACCACCGCGACCGGCCAGGAGAGCCCTGCCACGGCATGGGCGGCCCACGCGGTCATACCCCAGACCAGCGGGCCGCCGAGCAGGATCAGTCTGCGGACCGCCCGGGAGGTCTCGCGGATCTCCGTGAGATTGAGCGTCAGCCCTCCCTCGAACAGGATCACGGCCACCGCCATCGAGACGACCGGGCGGTAGACCTCGCCGAAGTCGGTCGCCGGATCGATGAAGCCAGTCAGCGGCCCGATCAGGAAGCCGGTGACCAACAGGAGCACGATCGCCGGCAGATTCACCCGCCAGGCGATCCACTGGGCGGCGATGCCTCCGGCGGCGACAACGGCGAGTTTGAGTGGAACGTCGGTCATCGGCCGCATCGTACCGTGATGCTGACCCCGGCCGCTGCGAGCGGCGGGGGTGATCGGCCGGGAGTCACGGGGAGAGACTCGCGGCGGTCACGAGCCGCTGCCGTTGAAACCGAACTCGGCGGCGATCCGATTCGCCTCGGCCGCCGGCCCAGACCCCGGGGATGAACGCTGGATGGCCTCGATGACGGCCTCCATTTTCCGCCGCATCGGCGGAGGCAACGCCGCCCCGATCTCCGGGGAGCCGGCCTCGGCTCCCCCGGCGGCCCGCAGCACGAAGGCTCTCATCTGCCGGAGCCGCTCGAGCTGTTCACCGGCCCGCACCCCGTCCCGAAACACCTTTTCGCCCCGCCACGTCCGGAGCATGTCGGCTGCCTCGTTGCCAGGAGCCGTGCCCCGAAAGCTGAGTTGGCAACGCTGCAGAAGCTGGCTGGCTGCCAGCGGATCCGACTCCTTCACCGCCCGGGCCTCTTCCAGCATCTGCCCAGCCCGTTCTTCCAGCCGTTCGACGACATACCGGGCTTCCTCGGCAAGTTCCTCGTCTGCGGCCTTGGTCAGAGCGGCGGCCTTTTTGAAGACGACACCGAAGGCCGCCTCGTCACGGAGCAGCCTCGCCAACTCGGGGAGCCTCACGAGATCACGGCCCGCCAGGATCGCCGCAGGTGCCGCCTGAACAGCGGCCGCTGCCTTGTCGTGCACGTCGAAGGGTGACCCCCGAAAGATGCAGTTTCCCATGTGGTCGAAGAGCATGCAGTGGGGAATCCCGGCGAAATCCATCCCCCCGGCTACCGTGGCGCGTTCGACGATCGTGAAGCTCACCCCCAGTTCGCGGGCCGTCTCGGCAATCTTTTCAGGCGGTCCGCCCTGAGCATGGGCCCCGATCACGACGAGCCCACTCGGCCCCAGTTGCCGGGAGAGTTCCTCGAGCTTTGGCATGCTCGCGATGCAGGGGGGGCAGTTGATGCCCCAAAACTCGAGCAGCACCACGCGGTTGGCGAGCGTCTCCGCCGTGACCTGCGGGCCGCTGACATGGGGGCCCAACTGGATCCCCGCGGTGGTCACGCCGTCGAGATTCCCCTCGGCCCGAACGATTCCCGCTCCGCCGAAACCGATCCCGAGGCCTCCCCCGGCGAGCAGGCCTCCGCCAACCAACAGGAT
Organism: uncultured bacterium; assembly: GCA_937959175.1. Lineage (GTDB taxonomy): Bacteria > Planctomycetota > Planctomycetia > Pirellulales > UBA1268 > QWPN01. The sequence continues at coordinate 9,367 of CALGAS010000491.1, forward strand.
CCCGGCCATCCAACGGCCGGCGGTTCGAGACCGCCCGCGACGCGGCAAGGTACAGATCCAGGCTTTTTGGAGAAACGCCATGGCAACATCGTCCAGAAGAATGCCGCAGGAGGTCTGCTCAAAGGCGGCGGCCGCGAAGCGCATACCCGCAAGAGGGGTGGAGCAAATCGCTCCACTTTGTACCAGCCTGCGGCCCCAAGTGGAGCGATTCGCTCCACTCAGTGGGGCGATTTGCCTCACCACCAATAGGGGGTCTCACTCGGCGAGTCGCTGCCGATTGTCGTTTTGCCCGTGATTTGGAGCAGTTCGCATCTTTTCGTCGATTCCTGATTTTTTGGCACGCGGTATGCACCTCAGAGAAGTCAATCAGCCGGCGATTGAGTTTCCATCAGCGAGGTGTCCTTCGATGGCAGAATCCTTTTCAGCATCCGCCCAGCGCGTCACGATCGATCCGGGGTCGCGGCCCGCCACGCCGGGGGGCAGGGTCGTCATTGTCGATCCTGCCTGGGATCGTTATCCGGAGTTCGTCGAGGCGGCGGCGGCCGGCAGGCTGGAACTCCATTTCTGCAGCGATGGCCGGGCAGCCCTCCGACTGGCCCGTCGCTTCCAGGCCGACGCCTGGCTGGTGAGCGACAACCTGCCCGACATGGCCGGGCTCGACCTCGTTCCGCTGCTGGCCGAACAGGTCTGCCAGAATCAGGTCGACCCGTTGGTCAGGCCTCCCGTGCGGTCGACCCCCAGCCAGCCGCGGATCGGCCGCGGTCGCGTCTTCTTCGTGACCCACCACCACTCACCTGATCTGGAGGCGCGGTGTCTCGCCGCTGGCACAGCAGGCTATCTCGTGCAGCCGATCGCCATCGACCTCGTGGCATCGATCGTGCCGCTGGAGTCACCCGCGGCCGGGCTCACCGCCGGCCGCCAGACGGCCGCGGCTTCCCGCCGTGTTCAACGAGGGCCTGCCGGTAGAGTTCGAGATACCGCCGCACCTGGACCGCAACCGTAAACTCATCGTGAACGAGCCTGCCTCCCGCCGCAGCCAGCCGGTGGCGGTGAGCCGCATCCTCGGCCAGGACCAGCATCTGGGCGGCCAGATCCTCTGCGTCGCGGGGTCGGGCAAGCAGGCCCGTCTGGCCGTGCCGGACAATCTCCGGCACGCCGCCGACGGCGAAGGCGACGACCGGTGTGCCGCAGGCGAGCGCTTCCACCGCGGTCTGTGAGATCGTTTCGGCATGGGAGGGCAGCGCGAAGATGTCGGCCGCCGAATAGGCCACTCGCTGGGCTTCCGCGGTGGCCAGAAAGCCCAGGTTGATCAACGGTACGGTGGCGACACCTGCCGGCGGCTGATCGTTGCCGAAGAGCAGCCCGCGGACCTGGCAGCGGCTCGGCAGCCTGGAGATCGCTTCGAGAAACTCCCGAATGCCCTTGGGCTCGTTCTGGAGAGACTCCGCCCCATAAGCAACGATCAGCCCCTGCTCGGGCAGCCCGAGCCGGCGGCGGGCCTCGGCTTTGTCGAGCGGTGAAAAGTCTTCAAGCGAGATCCCGTTGCGGATCGTCTGAACCGTGCAGGCAGGATCGAAGATGCTGCTCTGGCGGGCCAGTGATTCCAGCCAGCGGCTGGGCGTCACCAGATGCATCGGTCGCCCCGCGACCGCCCGCTGCTTGATCTGATGATCGCGGCGGGAGAGATCCCGGGGGCCGGGACGGCCGAGGATCGGGCAGTCTCCGCAGGCGTCACGGAATCGGTCGCAGTCGAAGGCCTGGTGGCAGCCGCCGGTGAGCGGCTGCATGTCGTGGAGGGTCCAGACGACCGGCATCGCCTCCGGAACGCTCGCAAAAAACGATGCGTAGTCGATCGTGCGGCTGACCCAGTGCAGGTGGAGCAGCTCGCAGGCCTCCAGCCCCCCGGTGAGCGGCGTGGCCGCCGGTCGCGCTGGGCTGCTGTACATCCCGAATCGCGCGGGCCGCCCCCGGCGGTAGAAGCTTCGCAGGGTTCGCTCGTGCAGCCAGCGGCGGGCGAAGGACAGGGCCGCAGGTATCTGCCAGCAGGCGGGAGGGCCCCAGGGAAGTCGGTGGGCGGCCTCTGGCTCCAGGCCTGCCGCAACCGCTCCTGGATCACTGTGCCAGTAGCGGCTCTCGATGCCTTCGGCCAGGAGCGCCTCGTGGAGCCGTCGTGAGGCCACGCCGGCGCCGCCGTTGAGATAGGCATTGATGTGGTGGATCCGCACGGCCGTCGTCCCGGATGAGTGAGACCGGTTGGGCATCGCGCCGCGATGCCTCCTCGGGGAGCGATCCCGCCAGAACGCTCCGGCCTGGAACGCTACAGGATTGTGGGCCTCCGCCCCACCTCATCCCAACCCGGCTGCGGCGGACCACGGCTGAAAACAGCCTTCGGCAACCTCGTCGCCGCCGGTTTTCCCGTTGCCCTCGGGGTGATGCGTCGCCTACCGTCTCCGCCGCTCCGCCGCCCCCGTCCCGAGCCTGCCGATGCCCGAGCATGCCACACCTCCGACCGCCGCCGGGCCTGTCGCCCTCGTCAGCCACACCTTCCCGGGCGACCTCAACGGCCAGGCGGTGATGCTCGACCGACTGACAGGCGGCACACGGGCCTCGAACTTCATCCTGGTCGGTACTGACCGCAAGGCCCGCCCCCGGCCATCCTGCCCGGCCGCTCCCCCGTTTCGTCCGCTGGCCACGCCGTTCCTGCTCCGCAAGATGTTTCGCGTCGGGAAGCTGCACCGCCGGCTCTTCGACCTGCTCGTCTGGCATCGGTCGCGAGCGATCGCTGCCATCGTCAAGCGGCATCGCTGCCGGAGCATTCTGGGCTGCACCGGCGGTGATCTGGTCGACCTGCCAGCGGCCGTCGAGGCGGGCCGGCTCACGGGCGTGCCTGCCTTCCTCTACTACTTCGATGACTACCGCATCCAGTGGGCGATTCCCGGGAGCCGTTGGAAACGCCGGATTGCCGCAACGCTCCGCGACCTGGCGGAACCGACGGTGCTCAGCCGGGCAGCGGGCGTGATCACCCCGAATGAAACCTTGGCCGATGATGTTCGAGCGCGAACGTCACTGCCGGTGACGGTCATCCGCAACCCGGTCGACACCGCCGCCTACCGCAGGCTCCGCGAGGCGTTCCCACGGCCGCCCCTTCAGCGGTCGACCCCGCTTCGGATCGTCTACACCGGGTCGGTCTATTCCGCTCAGGCCGATTCCCTGCGGCGACTCTGCGAGGCGATCGAACTGCTGGCAGTCCGGGGCATCCGCGCTGAACTGCATCTCTACGGCCAGCAGCCCTGCCCCAACGTGCGGGCCACCCTTCCAGCCGACGGCATCCTCTTCCATCCGCCGGTCTCGACGGCGGAAGCCGCCGAACTCCAGGTCCGGGCCGACGTGTTGTTTCTCCCGCTGAGCTTCACCTGCGCCTATCCCGAACTGATCCGCACGTCGGCACCGGGAAAGTTCGGGGAGTATCTGGCTTCGGGCACGCCCCTGCTGGTGCATGCCCCGGACGATTCGTTTCCGATCCGGTTTGTCAGCCGGCACCGCTGTGGAGCGGCCTGCGGCACACCCACGGCCGACAGCCTGGCCGACAGCCTGGCCGGGCTGATCGACGATCCCGCCGGCTGTCTGGCCATGATCCGGCAAGCGGTTGCCGTGGCCGAAGATTTCAACGCGGACGTCAACCGTCAGCGGCTCGCCGACTTCCTTGCCGCCCCCGAGGCGATGTCGCGGGACGTGCCTGCCGTGCCCGACCTGCTGCCAGCGGCGTGAGCGATCAGCCCCCGCCCGGCGGCAGGCCCCAGACCCGTTCCCGCACGTAGGGCACGTAACTGGTCACCAGCTTGAGCACCTTCCAGGAGACATCGCCTCCCTGGTAGGCGGGCACTCGGGCGGTCGCCTGCTCGCTGGCGGCAGCCATCGCCAGCCGCACCGCCGGCAGGACGCTGGCTCGCCCCAGGCCGCACATCACCAGCACCCCCTCGTCCATGCCCTCGGGCCGCTCGTGGGTATCTCTGATCGTGACGGCCGGAAAGCCGAGGATCGCCGACTCCTCGGTGACGGTGCCGCTGTCGGAGAGCACGCAGGCCGCCTGCATCTGCAACTTCACGTAGTCGAAGAAGCCGAAGGGCTTTTCGAGCCGCACCCGCGGGTCGATCGCCACACCCTCCAACGCCTCCAGTCGGGCCCGGGTACGAGGGTGTGTCGAGACGAGCACGGGCTTGTCTTCTGCCTCGGCCAGGCCGTTGAGGGCGTCGAGAAGCATCGCCAGGCGGCCCGGATCGTCGACGTTCTCCTCGCGATGAGCGCTGACGAGGAAGTAGCCCTGCGGCTGCAGGCCCAGCCGCTCGAGCACCGCCGCGGCGGCGATCTGGTCGCGGAACGTGTCGAACACCTCCGGGAGATGCGAGCCGAGCACGAAGACCCGGTCGGCCGGCAGCCCCTCGGCCAGCAGATACCGGCGGGCGTGCTCGGTGATCGTGATATTGATGTCGCTGAGATGGTCGACGACCTTGCGGTTGAGCTCCTCCGGGACCCGCTGATCGAAGCAGCGATTGCCCGCCTCCATGTGAAAGATCGGGATTTTCCGCCGCTTGGCCGCCAGCACCGCGAGGGCCGAGTTGGTATCGCCGTAGACCAGCATCGCGTCGGGAGCCTCCGCGGCGAGCGTCTCGTCGGCCCGCTCCACAACCCGGGCGATGGTCGCCGCCGGGGACCCACCGGCCGCCTCCAGGAAGTGATCGGGCCGCCGGATGCCGAGGTTCTCGAAGAAGACCTGATTGAGCTCGTAGTCGTAGTTCTGGCCGGTATGCACCAGCACATGCCGCGTGTGCCGGTCGAAGCGGTCGATGACGCGACACATCTTGATCAGCTCGGGCCGCGTCCCGACGATCGTGAGCACCTTAAGCACGCAACTGCTCCTGCACGTAATCGAGCTTCAGGAGCAGGTCGATGACCTCGGGCCGCTCCAGGCGGGTGGTGTTGTGGGAGGTGTAGTCCTCGCTCGCCGAGACGCTCGTCTCCCCCTCCACAAAATACTTGGCGTAGTTGAGATCCCGATTGTCGGCCGGAATCCGATAATAGCGGCCTTCGTCGACAGCCTTGGCCATCTCCTCGCGGGAGACGAGCGACTCGAAGAGCTTCTCGCCGTGCCGGGTGCCGATCACCCGGACCTCGCTCGGGCTCTTGAAGATCTCCTTGAGCGCCTCGGCGAGCACCTGCACGGTGCAGGCCGGTGCCTTCTGCACGAAGATGTCGCCCTGCTGCCCGTGCTCGAAGGCATGGAGCACGAGATCGACCGAATCGGGAAGCGACATCAGGAAACGGGTCATCGATGGGTCGGTGACCGTCAGGGGCCGGCCGGCCTTGATCTGCTCGATGAACAGCGGGATCACCGAGCCCCGCGAGGCCATCACGTTGCCGTACCGGGTGGCGGAGAGCACCGTTTCCCCGGGCGACCGAATCCGGCTCTTGGCCACCATCAGCTTTTCCATCATCGCCTTGGAGAGGCCCATCGCGTTGATTGGATAGACCGCCTTGTCGGTGCTCAA
>CALGAS010000492.1 GCA_937959175.1 uncultured bacterium
CTGCGGCCCGTTCATGATGTCGGCCTTGCGGGCCAGGTCGCAGTCAACATCCGCCCTGGCCGCGGTCGACGCGGCTGCAGCAACCATCACCAGGCTCAGAAAAACCGCCCGGGCGACCAGCTGCCGCCAGCCGTTCCGCGTTGTCCCGCTTCTCATCATTTTGTGCTCCTTGCTTTTCGCACCCAGGTGGCCCGGATGGACGGTTGATCGGATCCCAGCGACGGCCAAACCTTCCGCCAGGTGCAGCGATCGGTGCCATCGAAGGTGTAAATGTTGGTCGAGCTGGCCTGGGTTCCGTCGGGAAGCACCGATGCCCCCCGGACGATCCACGAACGACCGTCGCGAAACCAGGTTGCCTCGGCCCGGCTGCCGTCGGTGGAAAAGCTCCAGGAGCGGATCCGCCCAACGGCCGGATCCCAGCCAATCCGCTGCTGCAGCTGAACGACCGGCTCGCCGCTGTCCGCCGGCGGGGTGAGCCGGGCCTCGCGGATCAGAAACGTCCGCGCCGGATCCCAGCGGACGGTCATCTCCATCGAACTGGTACCCTCCGTATCAACGCCCTCGTCGGGCACGAGCTCCCAGTCGCCCACCATCCAGTCGAGATCGTCGAGCGACGAGGCATCGGCGACGACCGGCCGCTCCGACTCCCGGACCCCGGCGAGCTTCCAGACATCGCCCTGCCGAACCCAAATCGCCGTGAACGAGCCGGCCAGCGGCCGGCTCAGCCCGGGGACGCTGGCCTCGCACCGGCCGTCCTCCAGGGCGACGTCGGGCGTGATGAACCGCAGACGCGTTTCGCCCGCTGCCGCGACCGACCGCTGCTCGGCGGCTGGCTGGCCTCCGGCCTCCGCCAGGTCGCCGGCTGGCACGACGCCGCCGAAGCCGTCCACGAGGTCGCCATCGGTCGTCCAGGCCGCCCGGATCGCCGCCGCATCGCCCCGAGCCAACGCCTCTCGATAGGCGGCCGCCGCAGATCGGATCGCGGCTTCGTCTGCGGCCCGATCGGGAGCGGGCGGCTGCCCGGCAGCCCGGCCGGCCGGCAGCATCGCCGCCAGCAGTAATGCCAGATACATGGTAAGGCAGGCCCCGGCGGTGACTCCGCCGATCCCCGCGGCTCGGAGCCCGAGCCCTGGCCGGCCATCGTACGCGCTGCTCATTTCGTGTCTTCCTCGCCGCAGTTTGAGGTGGTCCGGGCACGGCAGTTGCGTGACCGCCGAAGGAGCATCGAAGCGTAGCCAGGCTAAGGGTGCGTTCGCAACCACCCCTTTTTATGCGGATGACCGGATCGCGATCGACAACCATCCCGGCTGACACATCGCGTCATCCCCGGGCAATCGTCGGACGAAACTGCTTGCTCCCGGCGGGTGGTGAAGCTCGCCGCCACCGCGCGGCGTCCCATCCTGATGAGTCCATCACTCGTCATCCTCAAGAAGGTGACCGATCGCGGCAGCGATCCGGTGACCATGAGGACTTCATTTCCGTTGCTAGCGTCATGCTCATTTGGTAGATTTTTGGCATGAAAGCCACTACCATCAAGATCGACGGCGAACTCTTGACCGAGATCGAGCGGGCGAAGCCGCCGGGTCTGAGCGTGACCGCCTACGTCCGCACCGTGCTGCGGAAAAACCTCGAGCAACACAAGATCCGCGAGGCGGCGGTCGCCTATCGCTCCTTCGTCGAGTCACACCCGGAGGAGCGGGAGTGGCTGGAGGAGTGGGAACGGGCCGACTTGGCGACCACTCCGACTGAAAAGCGGGGTGCTCCATGAGACGTGGCGGCATCTGCTGGGTGAATCTCGGCCCCACGCAGCCCCCGGAGTTCGGCAAGACCCGCCCCGCTCTGGTCATTTCGAACTCCATTCAAAACGAAATCCTCGACAGCGTGGTCGTGATTCCGCTGTCGACCTCCCCCGGGGAGATCTGGCCGCTGCGGCTGCAGGTCCCTGGCTTCCCGGCGAGAGACTCGTTCGCCGTGCTGCCCGGCCTCAGGCAGGTCGCCAAGCAACGGCTGGGCGAGTTCATCGCGGTCGCCCCAGCCGACTGGATGCCGCGGCTGGACGAGGCCCTCACGCTCTACCTCGGGGAATGAGCAGCCGGCGGCCACGCCGGGAAGATGTCGCGGTCAAAAGTGAGCTCGCACGACGTCCCGGGGGGTGTGGCAGCCAGGGCCGCTCCGCTCATCAAGAGATCGGTGGTCACATCCATCGACACGCTTGTGATCCGTTGCTCGTGGCTGCGATCGTCGCAGGAAACTGCTTGCTCGGGGCGGGTGACGGGCCTAGCCTGAAGCGGTGAACTCCAGAGGCCGGATTCGCCCGCCGGCCCCGTATTGGTCACACGCCCGTGGAGGACCTTCGCATGACGACGCCCGGCTCCCCGTCGCTCGATGCTCCCGTCAGTCTTTCGCCGAGGCGGACCTATCTGATCCCCTGCCACTGGCAGGCCGGCGCCCAGATGGTGGGCAGGCCGATCGAGGAGCTGCTGGTGGCGGCCGGGCTGCCCGAGGCCTGGGCTGAAAAGCAGCACCTCTACCTGACCGATGAACAGTGCCGCCGCCTCTGGGAGGTCTTCGCGGATCTGATCGGTCCCTGGGAGCTGGTCCGGAAGTCGGTCGCTGCCATGGAGTACCAGCTCAAAACGCCCTACCTCGCGGGGCTCTCCAGTCGTGATCTCCGCAGCGGCCTCGAACGCTTCAGCCTGTGCAAGCAGCTCTGCTGCCCGATGCGGTGCGACCTCGAGCCGCATCCCGGCGGAGCGACGCTCTCGATCAGCGGCGTCTCACAACTCCCCGGCTCGATGCTGGTCGGCGAGTTGGCGGCGATCCTGGTGATGGCCCGCAAGGGCACCGGCGATGCGGTCGTGCCGCTGCTTGTCGAGTGCCCCGACGCGGCCGAGGTTCCCGCCGAACTGGTCGATGAGCTCTTCGGGGTGGCCCTGCGGAGCGGCCCGGCGACTCGGATCGGCTTTCGCACCGCCGACCTCGAGCGGCCGATGCGGTCCTTCAATCCCTTCACGCTGCAGATGGTGGAGCAGTTCTACGAGCGGGAACTGGCCGAGGCCGCCTCCACCCTCCTCAAGGACGTCACCGAGGCCCTCCAGCGGCTCCTGCCCGACGGCCGCTCGAAGATCACCGACGTCGCCGACGCCCTCGGCATGTCATCCCGCAGCCTGCAGCGAGACCTGCAGGCGGCTGGCACCAGCTTCCGGGAGGTGCTGACGGCCACCCGCGAGCAGCTGGCCAGGCACTACCTCGGCACCACCGGCCATTCGCCCGTCGAGGTCGCCATTCTGCTGGGCTACAGCGAGGTCGCCACCTTTTCCCGGGCCTTTCGCCAATGGACGGGCACCTCGCCGGCTGCCTTCGCGGCCCAGGCGGGCCCCCATCTGCGTGTCGCCGCCGGCTGAAGCGACGATTGGCCATTCCCGCCAGCGGTTTTGGCGGTCTTTGCCAAAGACAGCGGCGGGCATCGCTGGCATGCTCATTGCCGCGTTAGGCCCTGTCGACACGCCTCCCGGCCCGACGACTCACCCTCCGCAAGAGCCTCTCGTTCTATGCCACTCGCCGCAGCCAGGATGTTTTCAGCCGGGGGCCACCGCTGGCTGCGGCTGCCCGCGGCGTCTACCGCCTGTCGGCACCTCGAGATCTCGATCCGCCGGCTGGCCCAGGTCGGCTCCACGACGCTGATCACCGGCGAAACCGGCTCCGGCAAGGGCGAGGTCGCCCGGGCGATCCATGCCGCCGGGCCCCGCCGCGAAGCGGCGTTCGTGCCCGTTAACTGCGGCGGGCTGCCCGCCTCGCTCGCCGAGAGCCAGCTCTTCGGCCACGAGCGAGGCTCCTTTACCGGCGCCAGCGGTGCCACCCGGGGAGCGTTTCGCGCCGCTGATGGCGGCGTGCTCTTTCTCGACGAGATCGCCGAACTCCCCCTCGAGCTGCAGCCGATACTCCTGGATGTGCTCGAGCGGCGGGAGGTGACGCCCGTCGGCTCGACCCGCCAGGTGCCGATCGACGTGCATGTGATCGCGGCGACCAACCGCAACCTCCAGACCGAGGTCGCGGAGGGGCGGTTCCGGGAAGACCTGCTGTTCCGCCTGACGACCGTCGCGCTCGAGGTTCCCCCGCTCCGCGATCGGCCCGACGACATCCCCCGCTTCATCGCCCACTTCTCCGCCTACTTTGCCGCCCGCTACGATCAGCCGGCCTGGGAGCCGCAGCCGGCGACGCTCCGCCGGCTGATCACCTTCCCCTGGCCGGGCAATGTCCGCCAGCTGGCTCAGGCCGTCGAGCGGCACTACATCTTCGGTGGCGACGAGGAACGCCTGCTTCAGAGCCTGTCCGCCGACAGCGAACCGGCCGCCGCCTGCCCGGGTGATTCCGAGGCCGAGGCCCGGCCGCTGTCTGCGACGTCTGATTCTCCCGAGCAGAGCACCCGCAGCGAAGCACTCCGCGATGCCGCAGCCCAGCCGGATGGTTCCGCGGCCCGCCGCGCAACCGTCGCTGCGAGCCACGCCGACGCCGAGCCCCCGACCTTCAATCTCCGCGAAGTCCGCAACCGCACGGTGAGGGCGGCGATGGCTGCCGCCGGCAACCATTTCGGCAAGGCCGCAGCGCTTCTTGGTGTGTCGCCCAACACGCTCACCAAACTGGTCGCCGAGGCCTGCCCGGAACTCTCTCGTAAGAAACGTGCTGCCCATTCCAAACGGCATGCGTTCTCCGTCGCTCCAGCGGTCCCCCGCTAAGCACGCGCCGCGACGCTCTGCGATCCCTTCCGCCGCCGCCGCACGAAGCCCAGCCCCGCGGCCAGACAGCTGGCGGCGAGCATACTGACAGTCGCCGGCTCCGGGACGGCAACCGTGTAGTTGATCGTCCCGCCCGCGCTCGTAAAACTGCCGGAGTCACCGGGCGTGAGCCCGAGATCGGTGATGCTCGTATTGTTAAAAGTCAGCGAGCCCGAGAAGGGCGTGCCGGCGGTGTAATCTGCCGCCGCGTAGAGGAATCCAGGCGACTGGGTGCTGAATCCAAAGGCGTCTCCAGTAAATGAATCGGCGGTGGTAACCTCGGTTGGCCAAGCACCTCCTGTGGCCTTGGTGGTTCCCGCACCGCTCCAGAATCGCTCTTCCGCCGCGCCAAGCGCCTGAAACCCGTTTGCGTTCACCGAAATGTTGTTCAGGTTGAGCTGACCAGTCGTGGTCCAGGAGGTCCACGCACCCGAGTAGCTGGCCACGACGTCAGACCCCTGCTGCTCGAAGTCGAGCGTCACGTCGGCTTGGACGCTGGTGGATGAGATCGCCGCCGCAACTACGAGGGCGGAGAGGCAACCGGTAAGACGGGCGATGGACTTCATGAAACGATCCTTGAGGTTCATTGGGGGCGGAAGGGAGGCATGGGGAAGGAATCGACCGACCTCAACGACCATTCACGTGCCCGAAGGCACCGGCCGGTGAGGGAACGTCGGTCAACTGAAAGCGAAGCAATCGTCGTGCCAAACTCGTCTGCCGCCGGCCCTCCAACGCCACCAACGCACGTTTTCCCGTTGAATAAGCCGCGTTTTTCCAGAAAGCATCGGTCCACCTCGTCACCGCCGTCAGACGCGTATCGCAGTTCCTGCGATGCCGTATCACAGTTGTTGCGATGTCGTGTCGCAGTTCTTGCGATGCCGTATCGCAGTTGTTGCGATGCCACGTCGCACGCCCTGCGACTTTAGGGGCGACACAACCGGCGGCCCTTCGCAGTTCATCGCCGGGCCTGCCACGTTGCCGCGTGCTCCCGAGAGCGTTACCCTCACGCCATGCCTGATCTTCAAGCCTCAGCCCCGGCCGAGCCGGCCCCCAAGCCGGAAAACACGTTTCGCGACGTGATCTCCCTGCTGGCGATCGTGGTGACCCTTACGATCGGGCTGCTGGCCTACATCCAACGGGAGCCGGTCTTTACCTACAAGGTTGAAGTCGGCTTTCTGCTGCTGGTCTCCGGCCCGCTCAGCGGCCTGTGGCACATCAGCCGGGCCGTGAACCAGACCCCGACCGCGCGGGTTCACCTCTACACCCCGGCGGTTCGCCGGTATGCGGCGCAGATGTTCGTGGTCGGTCTGCTGCTGGTCGGCGGGGCCTCGGTATTTTACTGGCTGCACCTGCTGCCAGGCCAGGAAGCCGCGGCGGCAGCAGCGGCTGACCCGGCCATCTGAGCGAGCGGCTCCGCAGTAGTCATCACGCGTCACGCGATCGGCCGCGGAGCCACCAGAGCATCAGCCGCCAGAGCCTGTTCCATCGGCAAGGGCAGCGGAACCACGGCGACGGCACCTCCAGAGCCCCGCCGCACCGGCAGCCCCCAGCAGGAGCATCCAGGACGCTGGCTCGGGCACGGCGCTGAACGACATCGTGTAAGGATTGGTGCTGAAGCCAGGCGCATCCGGAGCCGACAGGGTGAGGCTCGTGAGCTGGCCGGGAAACGAGAGGATGCCGGAAAAGAAGTTACTCGCGTTGGTCACGACAAAGCTGTTCCCGCTGATGCTGCCACCGGTCAGGCCCGACTGGATCGTGGGTGTCTGATCAAACGTGTACAGGCCATCACTTGGCCCACCGACGGTCGGCCCTAGCCATTCAATGTAAAGCAAGAGGTCCTCGACCGGCTGGTCGAAGTTCCATGTCATGCCGATATCCGGAGCGACATTCACGGTGACCTGGGTCGAACTTCCCGGCGGATCAAAATCGGTGCCACTCATGTTAGTGCTTGCCACCCCCACGGAGGTTGGTTCGGGGCTATACGCGATCGTCACGTTCACGCCGTCCGCGGTGCCCGAGCTGGTGACTTGGGCGGGATTCCAAGTCACAAACGTGCCCGCATGCAGGGAGCCGGCCATCAGGCTTGAAAAGACGAGACTGAAAACAAACGCGGCGGTGCGAGTCGACATCAGGGAGGAATCCTTTTCCGGAGGCGCAGTACAGGGGCACAGCAGACAGGAACCGTCGGGGCAGGCATCTCCAACGACGCGACCCCGCGGTCTTGGAAGGTTGCAATCGCCGTGCCAAACTCCTCAGCCGTCGGCCCTCCAACGCCACGAATGCACGTTTTCCCGATAAAAAAGGTGCTTTTTCCTGAAAGCACCGGTCCACCTCGTCACCGCCGTCAGACGCGTATCGCAGTTCTTGCGATGCCGTATCGCAGTTTTTGCGATGCCGTGTCGCAGTTTCTGCGATGGCACGTCGCAGGAACTGCGAC
>CALGAS010000493.1 GCA_937959175.1 uncultured bacterium
TCCCCGACTCGACCCGCGTGCCGCCGGCATGCTGATTCGCCGCGGCGATCGCGACGGTTCCCGGCCCCCTGATGATCAGCTGCCTGCTGCCAGACCGGGGCTCGGCGACGACCACGAGCTCGCCGGCCGCCGCCTCAAGGTATTCCCGGCCCGTCGCTTCCGGATCGTTGACGATGCTGAGCGTGGCGGCGGCATTGAGGCGGCCGCCGCTGGCCAGCTTGCCCGCCAACGCGGGAACGGGGTCGACCCCGGCCAGGATCGCCTCGCGAAGCTCGCTGACCGAGATGTCCGGGGCGGCCGTGGCCGCCAACGCGGCAACGCCAGCGACGAACGGGGCGGCGAAGCTCGTCCCCGACCGCAACGCCGAGGACCGGCCGGGGGCGGTGCTGAGGATCGTCACGCCGGGGGCGGCGAGGTCGACCCGCGTCAGCCCGTAGTTGCTGCTCGACCAGAGCCGGTCGGAGCGGTCGGTGGCCGCCACCGCCAGGATGTTCGCCGAGTCGAAGCCCGAGGGATAGTTGGGACTGAAGGCCCGGGCCTGGTCGAGGCCGTCGTTGCCGGCCGAGGCGACCACCAGCACGCCGGCCGCCCCGGCGTCCTCGATCGCCCGCTTCAGGAACCAGCTCGAGTCGCCGCTGCCCCAGCTGAGGTTCGCGACTCGGATGCCCTCCCCCCGCTGCCGCATCATCGTCACGTAGTTGAGGGCCGAGATCGCATCGGCGGTGGAACCTCCGCTGCCGTCGATGAACTTCAGCGGCAGGAAGCGGGCCAGGGGAGCCGCCCCCAGGCCCCCGCTGGCGTTGCCCCCCCGGGCGGCGGCGACACCGGCCACCAGCGTGCCGTGATCGTTGTCGCCAAAATCAAAGACCGAGCTGTTGCCGTTGCGGAAATCCCAGCCGACGACATCGTCGACGAAGCCGTTGCCGTCGTCGTCGATGCCGTTGCCGGCGATCTCCCCGGGGTTCCGCCAGACGTTGGGGGCCAGGTCGGGGTGGCTGATGTCGATCCCACCATCGATTATGGCGATCACAACGCCGGGGTCTCCCGGCGTGATCTCCCAGGCCGCGGCCGCGTCAATGTCGGCATCGACCAGGCCGCCGTACTGGCCGGTGTTCTCGAGGGCCCACTGGTCGCCGATGAGATAGTCGGGGTCGTTCGGCTCGAAAGCGGCCGGCGTGATCAGCCCGTTGACCTCGACACGGGCTACCCCGGGAGCCGCCTGGAGCTGAAGTGAGAGATTCTCGTCGGCCGAGACCAGCAGCTGGCCGCGGCCCCCCAGCCCCCGGAGGACCTGCAGGCCCGGCACCGCCGCCTCCAGCGCGGCCGCGGCGGCCTTGGGATCGGGCAGGCCGGCGACCGCCTCGTCGCTGAGCTGGACGATCCACTCCCGGGGCGGCTTGGCCTCCCGCAAGCTGGCCGTCGGCGAGCCGGCGGTCAGCGCGTTGGCCTCCAACAGGGCAGGGCCGCCCGGGTCGGCCCCGGCCACCGTGGCAAACCAGCCGGGCTCGATCGCGAGGGCCGGCTCGGTGAACGCCGCGGCGGCAAGCAGCCGCCTGGGCTCGAGCGGATCCCCGCCGAGGAGCCGCCGCCGTCGAGCCAGGGCCCGTTTCGCCATCGCTGCTCAGCCGCGACCCGAACCGGGCCGCCGCCGCCTCCAGCGTGTCAGGCCGGCGGCGGCCACCGCCGCGGCCACGAGCGAGCCGGGCTCAGGCACGATCGCGGTCGTCGCGGGGGCTGCCTGTCCGGGCGAGGCCGGAAAATAGTTGCCGCCGCCGTAGGCCCCGCCGGCATCGATCGCTAGCAGGTCGAAGACGTTGGTGATGCCGTCGTAGTTGAAGTCGCCCTCGCTCCAGACGCTCGGCAGGCCTGAGCCGTACTTGCCGGCCGTGTCGATTCCCAGGAGGTCGAAGACATTGACCTGGCCGGTCAGATCGACGTCGCCGGGGGCGGCGAACGAGACGGCCGCCGAGCCGTCTGCATTGACGACGTAGCCGACGGCCCGGGTGCCGCTGACCGCCGCGGCAGCCGCGCTCGACGTGATCCCGGTGTTGCCGTCCCAGCCGCCGCTGTTGCGGCCGGCGATGATGTCGGCCCGGAGGTCGGCCGCGGAGATCCCCCCGGCCGCGATCGCGACCTGACCGGCCCCCAGATCGATCCGGCCGCCGCCGCTGGCTTCGTCGACGGCCAGCCCGCCCACGCTCACCGCCACCCGGGCGTCCTGGGCGAGGGCCAGTTCGCCGGCTGCGGCGACGGTCAGAACCGGTTCCGCCGCGAGCCCGCCAGCATTGATCGCCAGCGAGGCGATCCCGGCGCCGGCGGCGACGGAGATCGCCGGGGCGGAGAGTGTGCCTCCCTCGACGATCACCGAGGGAGCCTGCATCGTCGTGCCGGGGGCGATCGCGAGCGTCGCCCCCGTGTCGACGGTGACCGCAGTCGCGACCAGGGCATCCGCTGCCGCAACCTCGAGGGTGCCGGCGGAGACGGTGGTCGGGCCCGTGTAGGCGTTGGCGGCGTTGAAGACGAGGCGGCCGACGCCGGTCTTGGTAACCGAATCGGCGGCGGCGATCGTGGCGTAACCGGCCTCGGCCTGCGTCTGGCTGCCGTTGGGCACGTCGATCACGACGTCCGTCGGCGGGGCCCCGGGCGTGAAGACGAGCTCGAGGCTGGTGCCGTTTTCGGCCAGGCTGAAGGAGCCTCCCCGCAGGTCATTGGCGAAGCCCCCGGTGCTGGCGGTCGGCTCGGTCACGACCCGGAAGACGTCCGCCGAGAACCCGGCCACCCCGGAGGCGGTGGCGATCGTCCAACTGCCGGACTGGGACGGGTCGAACCCGGCCGCCGCCCCGTCGGTGCCCGGGGCCGAGAGGCTCCAGAGGTTGATCGTGAAGGGCTCCTCGGCCGTGGCGGTGATGTCGAGAAACCCGCCGACCGAGAGCAAGTCCCAGCCGGCCGTGTCGCCGGCGGTGCCGGCGGCGTCGAGCAGTTGCCAGTCGTACATGCCGCCGGAGGAGAGGCTGGCGCCGCCGGTGATCGAGAGCGTCCCCACGCCGCTGCCCGGCGAAACCGCGGCTCCGGGAGCGACCGTAACCGCCCCGCTGACATCACCGCCGCCGGCGAGCGTCTGCCCGTCCGCGAGGAAGAACGACTGGACTTCCGTGAAGAAGGTCGGGGCAGTGACGTCGAAGGTGGCCTCGGGGGCCACCTCGATGCGGGACGAGCCGTCAATCGTGCCGATAACGCTGCCGGCTTGGTCGTAGGCCAGCGAGAGCGTGCCGGCCGCGATGACCGTCGGCCCGGCGTAGCGGTTGAGGGCGTCGAAGACCAGGGTCCCCCCGCCGGTCTTGGTGACCGATTCGGCCGAGTTGATCACCGGCCAGCTCTCCTCGCCCTGCCGCCGGCTGCCTCCGGCGGCGACGTCGAAGCTGAGCGGCTTCGGGACGGCCGTGATCGTGGCGACGAAGTTGGCCGACTGGGTCTCGGGGTCGGGACCGAAGGCGAACAGGCTCCACGACGAGCCGTCGAAATAAGAAGCGTTGTTGGTGGCGAACCCGGTGGTGAAGTTGGAGAAGGTGCTGGTCTGGAAGCCGAATGAGCCGGCGTAGGCATAGTTGGCCAGACTGACGCTCCAGCCGACGTTGTTGAAGCCGCCACTGGTGACGACGTCGGGGAGCGGCACGTCGAGCGTGAAGCCCTCGGCCTCGCCGGCGACCGTCGCCGGCAGCGTGACGCCCGTCAGCGTCGTCCGGTAGAGCTCGGCCCCCGATCCGAGGACCAGCCCGCTGGGGCCCCCGTCGTTAAAGGTGACCGTGATGTCGGCCGTGCCGGCCGTCGGACTTTCGAAGCCGACCAGCCCCAGCCCGATCCGGTCCAGCCGGATCG
>CALGAS010000494.1 GCA_937959175.1 uncultured bacterium
CCCCGGTACCCACCACGCTCTCACCACCAGCCCGTCCAATCCGCCATCACCACCGAGCGACTCCTGAGATCTCCCGGACCCCTGGGACCTCTCCTGGCCCTTCAACTTCCGACGCGGGCAGTTGACGCCAGCGGGATGGCGGGAAGAATGGGCGGATCGGTGAGCGGCAACGCCGCTGATCATGACCGTGGTCACTCTTCCCTGCGGGCCCCGTTCATCTTCCCGCAGTGACGCTTCGCATGAATGATCCTTCCGTTCCCCGCCTTCCCGAGGCTGCCGCCGATCGGCTGCCCGACGGCGTCCGCGTGGCGGTGGTCGTGGCCCGCTGGAACGACTCGGTCACCCGTCAGATGCTTGCCGGGGCCACCTGGCAACTCGCCGAGGCGGGACTGCCCTCCGAGGCGGTCGAGGTCGCCTGGGTGCCCGGCGCCTTCGAACTGCCGCTGGCCGCCGATCGGCTGGCGGCCACGGGTGGCTTCGCGGCGGTGATCTGCCTGGGGGCCGTGATCCGGGGTGAGACGCGTCACGATCAATACATCGCCCAGGCGGTCGCATCAGGGATCGAGCAGACGGCCCGGCAGCGGGGCCTGCCGGTGCTCTTCGGCGTGCTCACCTGCGAGTCGCTCGCGCAGGCGATCGCGCGGGCCGGAGGATCCGCGGCCGATGGCTTTGCCGGCAACAAGGGGGCCGAGGCGGCTGCCGCCGCGATCGAGATGATCGGGCTGGTGCGGTCGATCGAGGGGCCTGCCGGCGGGAGTGCGAGGGCATGAGCCGACGCAGCCGGGCCCGGGAGGTCGCCCTGCAGTCGCTCTACCAGCTCGATCTGGCGGGGGAGACGTGCCCTGCAGCCGATCGGCTGGCCGCCATCCACCGCTTCCACCGGGGCCGGCTGCGGTCGCGATCCCTCGTCGAGTTTGCAGACGGGCTGGTGGAGGGCGTGCTCGCGCAGCGGCCGGCGCTCGACGAGCTTGTTGAATCGCGTTCGGAAAACTGGCGGCTGTCGCGGATGGCGGCGACCGATCGGACGGTGCTGCGAATCGCCGCTTTCGAACTCGGCCACACCGACACCCCGCCGGCCGTGATCGCCGACGAGGCGATCGAACTGGCCCGTCGCTACGGGGGTGAATCGTCTCCCCGGTTCGTGGCGGGGATCGTGGGCCGGCTGGTGGCCGACGCCGCGGGGAAGGAGCGCTGACGGATGGGATTTCTCGATCGTCTCAAGGCCGGACTCGCCAAGACTGCCAAGGTGCTCTCCACCGACGTCCGCGACCTCCTCAAGCGGGAAGGCCGGCTCGTCGACGACGACTTCCTGCGGGAGCTGCGGGCGGCCCTCGTCAAGACCGACATGGGCCCGGCGGCCGCCGATGCCATCGTCGCCGATGTCGGCGACCGGCTCCGGTCGCGGGTGGTCGAGCCGGAGGTCGTCCTCGACTCGATCCGCACCAAGCTCCTCGAGCGGCTCCGGCCGGCCGAGGCCGGCCTGTCCGCTGCCGCCGAGGGGCCCACGGTGATCCTCGTCACCGGCGTCAACGGCTCGGGCAAGACCACCTCGATCGCCAAACTGGCCCGCAGCTTCACCCGCGAAGGCAGGCGGGTCGTGTTGGGAGCGGGCGACACCTTCCGGGCGGCGGCGGTCGAGCAGCTGACGATGTGGGCCGGCCGGGTTGGGGCGGAGATCGTCCGCGGCGAGACCGGCTGCGACCCGGCCAGCGTCGCCCACCGGGCCGTGGCCCGGGCGGTCGAGGGAGGATTCGACGTGTGCATCATCGATACGGCCGGCCGGCTCCAGACCCAGTCCAACCTGATGCAGGAACTCGGCAAGATTCGCCGGGTGATCGCCAAGCAGATTCCCGATGCTCCCCACGAGACCCTCCTGGTGATCGACGCGACCGCCGGTCAGAACGCCCTCTCCCAGGCGAAGGGTTTCAAGGAGGCGGCCGGCTGCACCGGGATCGTGCTGGCCAAACTCGACGGCTCGGCCCGCGGCGGCGTAATCGTGCCGGTGGCCGAGCAGTTCGGCCTGCCGGTGAAGTTCGTGGGGCTGGGTGAATCGGCCGACGATCTCGAGCCCTTCTCGCCCGAGCAGTTCCTGCAGGCGCTCCTCGAGGGGGCATTCGCCGGCTGAAGCGAGCTTGCCCAGTTTCTCGGACCGGCAGCATCCGCCCGAATTGCTGCCGGTCGCGAAAACCTTGCGGGCTGCTGCGGCCGGGCCGTTTTCTGCGGTGCGTCAGGCCGATTTCCTGGTGTAGGCGGGGGGGAATGTTGCCGTGGGCGCGACCTGGCGGAGCGTGCGCGGGGTGGATTTCCTCGGATCGGAACGCCTGGCGAACCGTGCCGGATGCGGTTCGCACTTTCACACCCACGGACTGGGAGCACCCGTTACCATGCGATTTCTCAAGTTTAAACTGCCTGTGTGGGTGGCCGGAGGCCTGCTGACCTCCGTGGCCGCCACCGCCACTGCCGCCGAGCCCAACGTGGCCGGCCAGTTCGACCCCGACCTCTATAGGCAGGTCGCCCAGGTGGACGTCCCGTCGGTCGCGGTGCCCGTGCCCGCGGCGCCCACGCTTGTCCCCGAAGATCTTTACGAACGGCGGGCCCTGCCCGCGGCCGAGGCGGCTGAAGAGGCCGCGGACGAGCCCAATCG
>CALGAS010000495.1 GCA_937959175.1 uncultured bacterium
TGGCATAGGTGGAAAACTTGAAGCCTCGGCGATACTCGTACTTGTCGACCGCCCGCATCAGGCCCGTGTTGCCTTCCTGGATCAGGTCGAGGAAGGAGAGGCCGCGGTTGCGATACTTCTTGGCGATCGACACAACCAGCCTGAGGTTGGCCGCCGAGAGGTTCCGCTTGGCCGCCTCGTATTCATCACGAAGCTTCTCCAGCATGCCCACCCGGGTCCGCAGCGAGCGGGGGCTCTCGAGCGTGGTCAGCATCAGGTCGCGGAGTTCCTTCCGCATGTCGGCCAGATCGTCGCACGACCGCTCGCCCGCCTTCATCGCCCTGAGTTCCCGCTGAAGACTGTCCATCCGGCCTGACATGCCCCGGAGGATCTTGACCAACGGCTGGACGCGACGAGTCCGCAGGCTGAGTTCCTCGACGAGCGTCAACGCCTTGGCCCGGTTGCGGCGGAACCGGTTGCGAGCGGCGCGGGCTTCATCGGGCGTTGTCCGACGACTGATCAGCCGCCGGAAATCATCCTGGCTCTGCCCCATCAGGCGGTCGAGCGTGGCGAGATTGTGGGGCATCCGGGCCTGGATCTGCTCCTTGGTGAGCCGCTCGGTCAGCGAGACTTTGATCGTCCGGTCAAACGGCAGGTGGCCCTCGTGGACCTTTCGCAGGGTGTCGACGGTGGCCTGCATCGAATGGCCACAGCCGAGGATCGCCCGCCGGAACCGCTTCCGGGTCACCTCGATCCGCTTGGCCAACGAGATCTCCTCCCGTCGCGAGAGCAGCGGAATCTCCGCCATCTGGGCGAGGTACATCCGAATCGGATCGTTGGCGGCATTGGAGGGAGGCGTGGTGATCGCCTCGTCTCGCTTCGGCTTGGCTGCTGCGGCAGGTGCGGCGGCCGCCGCGGCGGGCAGGTCGGCCACCGGCTCCGGCGGCGTATCGACCAGTTCGATCCCCTTGTCTTCCAGGGCCACCAGGAGGGCGTCGATCTTCTCAGGATCGACCGCCTCGTCTGGAAGATACTCGTTGACCTGATCGAAGGTCAGATACCCCAGCGAGGTGCCGAGCGCCATCAACGCGACCAGGTCGGCATCGACCTCGGCCGGCTGGCCAGCCGCCGTTGCGGCGGGGGGCGGAGCCTCGTCGGCGGGCCGCGGCAGATCATCGGAAAAGCTTTGGGCAGGATTCATCATCGGTTCTCCTTCACCTTACCATCGTCCCTCGCACGCCGCCCCCCGATGCCCCGGAGGAGTGTCCGGTGGCACCGACTGCAACGAGGAGTCGGGCAGCTTCACCCATCCTTGGGTTCGGCAATGCCCTGGGCCGCCCGTCGCTGGGCGACGAGCTGTTCCAAGAGTTCGGCCTCCGCATGGGAATCGAGCCTGGATGTCTTGATCACACGGGCGCTGGCACGGGCCTGGCGAACGGCCGACCGGCGGCGGATCGCCTCGGTGAGATGCTCGAGCCGCTCCCGCGGTTCGACCGGCCCCCGGGCGGCGTGCTCCTCATCCACCGCCACCAGCAGACTCTGGAGGCGGGGATCAGGCAACTCCAAAAGCAGGTCGGACAGGCCGACCGTGCGGCCGGCGGCCTCCAGCCGGCGGGCCGTTTCCATCACGAGTCGCCCCTCCCGGCTGTCGAGGTCGGCCGGATCGATGTCGCGAACGACCAGCCCGGCCCCTTCCGGCACCCCCACGAGCACCTCCAAAACCTCGCGATCCCAGGCCGGCAGCCGCGGCAGCGGCAGGCGGGGATCATCCGGCTCCGGCTCGCCTGCGGCTGTCCCCCGGCGATTCCTCCGCAGCTCGGCAACCCGTTCCCGGAGCACCTCCCGGGAGAGCCCAAACCGCCGGGCCAAACGTCCCAGCACCCGATCCTCGCGGAGTTGCTGATCGCCCGCCGCCAGCGAGGCCCGCACGGCCGCCAGGGCCTCCAAGACGCTGCCGACCGCCGCCAGCGCCGCGTCGTCGCCGGCGTCCGAGGGCAGGCCCGCGAGCGCCTCATCCATCCGATAGTCCAGCGGGTCGATCGCAGCCGCAAGCACCTCCTCGAATGCCTCGCGGCCTTGGGCGGCCAGCAGATCACATGGATCGAGGCCCGGCGGTAGCCGGGCGATCCTCAGGTCGATCGGCTCGGCGAGCAGCAGGCCGAGAATCTCATTGGCCCGGCGCCGACCGGCGTCGTCGCCGTCGAGCACGAGGATCACCCGGTCGGCATAGCGGCGAAGCATCTTGGCGTGCCGCTGCCCGAGGGCCGTGCCCAGGACGGCCACGACGTCTTCGCAGCCGACCTGGCGGGCGGCGAGGCAATCGGTGTAGCCCTCGACAACGACGCAGCGGCGCGAGCCGGCCATCGCCTCCCGGGCAGTGTCGAGCCCGTAGAGCGTGGAACTCTTCGAGAAGAGGGCCGTCTCCGGCGAGTTGATGTATTTGGCGGTGTCGCTCCGGCCGCCGGGCAGAATCCTGCCGCCGAAGGCGATACAGCGACCGAGCGGATCGCGAATCGGAAACATCAGCCGGCCGCGGAAGCGGTCATAGTGGCCCGGCCGGTCGGTCCGGGCCACGGCCAGCCCGCACTGTTCGAGCACGGTGGCCGAGAGGCCCGCTGCGGCCGCTTCCCGCAGGAGCCAGTCCCACGACTCCGGCGCGAGGCCGAGGCCGAAGCGGGCGACGGTCTCGGGGGCGAGGCCCCGCTCGGTGAGATAGTCGCGGGCAGTCGCCCCCGCCGAGCCCTCCAGGCAGCTGCGGAAGCGTCCGGCGGCCCAGTCGAGGGTCTTCCAGAGCGTGGCCCGCTCGTCGGACGAGGGGCCGCCCCGCCGCGGCAGATCGATGCCGGCGCGGTCTGCCAGCTGCTCGAGGGCCTCGCGAAACTCGAGCCGCTCCATTCGCATCAGGAAGTTGAAGACATCGCCGCCGACGTCGCAGACCCAACAGCGGTACGTCTGTCGCTCGGGATTGATCTGCAGGCTTGGCCGTGAGTCATCGTGCCAGGGGCAGAGCCCGGTGAAGTTCCTCCCCGCCCGCCGCAGCGACAGATACGACCCCACCAGTTCGACGATGTCAGTCGCCTCGCGGACGCGTTCCTTGACGTCGTCGCGTCCATCAAACTGGGAAGAGTGAGGTTCCACGAACGTGACTTCTGCTCGGGGCGAGTCGGGAGATGCTGGGCTGCGGCTTCGGCAACGCCGGCCCCGCGGGGAGACAGTATTCAATCAACCGTCGAGTTACCGTCGCAATCTAGGAACGCGTCCAGACCCGGTCAACGCCACTCTCAGAGCCCGCATTCGCCCCAGATTGCCAGCGATTCCTGGCTTTCTGACAATACGTGCCCTGGCGTTCCGCCTGACAGGCCGTGCGGGTGCCCGAACATCGCACCTGACTCCTCGACCCGCTCGCCCCGCCTCTCAGGAGAGCAGCCGGTCAACGCTCTCGAGCAGCCGGTCCATCGCAAACGGCTTGCGGATGTAGTCATCCACTCCCAGCATCTCGGCATAGGCCTTGTGCCGGCTTCCCTCGTTGGCCGTGATCATGATGACCCGCATCGGATCGGGTCGGCTGCGGCGAAGTTTCTCCAGCACGAGAAAGCCGCTCCGCTTGGGCATCATCATGTCGAGCACGACCAGATCGGGCTCCTCATGTTCCGCCATGACAAGCCCCTGGTTGCCGTCGCGGGCCACCAGAATCTCGTAGCCCCGCGTCTCGAGGACAGTCCGCATCGACTCGACGATCTCCTGATCATCGTCGACCAGCAGGATTCGCTTGCCCCGAGAATCACCTTCGGCGGCAGGTGCTTGCGGCTTCACGGCAGACTTCGCGGAGACGGCTTTGGCGGTCTTGCGGGCAGACTTCTTGGCGGCTGGCATGCGTGATCCCGGAGGAGGCAGACGCCGGCGGTTCCTTTGTCCCGGCTTGGGGAAAAGCGTATCACGCCGGTCAGGCTTCGGCCATCTCCCGCGGCCTGGCGGCCGCGGCAGTCGGCTGGGATCGCCCCAGACAAATCGCGGCGGCCGCGATCCCGATGGCCGCCCCGCAAGCCACATCACTCGGATAATGGGCCAACGTCACCACTCGCTGAAACGCCGCACAGGCGGCCACCGCGGCGAACACCGGCAGCCCGTGGGGATATTTCCAAGCCAGGGCCGTCGCCATCCCGGCGGCGACGGCTGCATGGCCCGACGGAAAACTCATCAGCTCCACGCTTTTCTCCAGCGGCCCCTTCGCCAGCGGCACACCAGCAGCCGCCGCCTGGTCGCCGAAGGTGCCAAACGCTGAGGCAAGCGACGTCAAATCGGCCGACCGGGGCCGCACCCGCGTCACGATTCCCTTGATGACATCGACAATCAGCCCGCCGCTGAAGGCGGCGATGCAGAGTCTGGCGAGATCCCAGCGAGCCCCGGCCCGCCGCAGCGACGGGTCGAGCGCCACGGCCACCCCGAGCACTGCCGCCGCGCCCAGGCCATGGGCGAAGACCTCGCTAAAGTCGACGAGCCGGGCCAGGTCGCCCGGCAAATCATGCTCGCGAAACCAGCCGGCAACCGGGAGATCCACCGGCAGCAACAGCCCGCCGGCCGCTGCCAGCAGTCCGGCTGTCAGCAGCCGGAGGCGAAGCGGGCCGCAGGCCGCGGTCGCTGACGAGTGCTGCCCAGGCGTGTCCGAGGCCGGCGAAGGACTGGCCGTTGGCTTCGTGAAAGCGGTCATGTTGGGAGTGTGGCATACCGGCCACTGCCGCGCCCATGCGGCTTGCCCACCGCCAGCGACTGTCGATGCCGTTGCCGCCCTCCCGCGCCGCCCTGCACCCGAGGGCTCACTGCCAAAGCCCTCGGTCGAGCAGCCGGTAGTTGATCGCTTCGCTCACATGGGCACAGCCGATCGTGTCGGCCGCGTCGAGATCGGCGACCGTTCGAGCGACGCGGAGCACCTTGTCGTGGGCCCGGGCCGAGAGCCCCAGGTCTGAAACCGCCGCCCGGAGCAACTCGGCCGCGGCCGGATCGAGCCGGCAATGCTCGCGAATCTGCCGGCTGGTCATCCGGGCGTTGGAGCGGGTGCCGCACTCCTTGAACCGCTCGGCCTGGCGGAGGCGGGCCGCCAAGACCGCCTCCCGCATTTCGGTGCTCGAGGTGCCGGGCCGCCGCGCCGACAGCTCGCGAAAGGGCACGGCCGGAACCTCGAGATGAATGTCGATCCGGTCGACCAGCGGCCCGGAAACCTTCGACATATACCGCTCAATTTGTGGTGCTGTGCATTGGCATTGCCGCCGCGGATCGCCGCGGTAGCCGCAGGGACAGGGATTGAGGGCCGCGACGAGCATGAAGTCAGCCGGAAACCGCGTCGTCGTCTTGGCGCGGCTGATGGTGACCGCCCCATCCTCGAGCGGCTGACGGAGGACCTCGAGCGTCCGCCGGTTGAACTCGGGCAGCTC
The DNA here is from genome assembly GCA_937959175.1 of uncultured bacterium. Lineage (GTDB taxonomy): Bacteria > Planctomycetota > Planctomycetia > Pirellulales > UBA1268 > QWPN01. The sequence continues at coordinate 5,409 of CALGAS010000495.1, forward strand.
GTCAAGAAACAAGACGCCATTGTGTGCGAGCGATATCTCCCCCGGCATCGGAATCGACCGGCCGCCCACGAGCCCGGCTTCGCTGATCGTGTGGTGCGGCGCGCGGAAAGGCCGCGTCGCCAGTAGCGGCTGATCCGGGTGGAGCAGGCCCAGC